>JAICEV010000039.1 GCA_025923975.1 Propionibacteriaceae bacterium | reverse complement strand
CAGCTACTGGTATATCAGCGGCAGCTACGGCGAAGGACGCAGCTGGATGGAGCAGGTCGCTGGACTCCCCAGCGCGCCGCCGTACGAGCGGGCGATGGCGTGGATGATCGGCGCAATCCAGGCCTTCATCCAGGGCGATTTCGAGGCGATCGACACCCGCCTGGACGAGGCCCGGCGCCTCGCCGCCGAGGGCGAGGACAGGCGCACCGTGGCGTTCGCCCAGTTACTGCAGGCGATCGCACGGGGCGCCGAGTTCGATGACAGGCAGTGGCAGGACGCGGTAAGCGAAGCGTCCCAGCGGCTGGAGGCTGAGGGCGAGCCGCTCGCTGTCGGGTTTGGTCTAGTGGCGGCTGCTCTGCTGGCCAACATCCATAGCCGGATGGACGAAGCCCGGCGGCTCGCTCAATAGGCCCACGACCTATCGGTCCAGATCGGCGACTCCTTCGTACGGGCATACGCGTCGACCCAGCTCGCCCGGGCCTGCCTCAAGCTGGGCGACATCATGGCCGCCCGCCATTCTGCGGTCGAAGCGCTGCTGGTCGCCCGTCGAATCCCGAATGTGGCCGCGATGGGCTACGCGCTGGAACTCTGGGCGACGGCCGAGCTCCGGGACGGCCGGGCGGAGCGTGCCGGCCAGCTGTATGCGCTTGCTGACCGTGGCTACCGGCAGGCGGGTTACCAGCTATGGCGCACCGACGCGGAGGAGCACCGCCAATTCGACACCGAGCTGAGGGCCGCCCTGGGCGACCGGTATGAAGGGGTGCTCGCCCAGTCGCGAACCATCGACCTGGATCGTGCCATTGACGAGCTCGTGGAAGCCGATCCGGCAGCCCAGGCGCTTGGCACCGCATCAGCCTCGTAGCCGTAGATCGCTGATTCGGAAGAACGCCAGGATTAGCGCGCAGAACGCCAGAGTCAGCGCAACCTGAACGACGCCTTGGTCAGGCAACGAGAGGGTGTTGTTCGCCACGCCGAGCGATGCATGGCCCAATACCGCGATGAGCAGACTGCGGGTATTCACGTACAGCCAGCCGAGGAAGAACCCGTGCAGAGTGATGAGGGCGAACGAGACAGCAAGGTTCTCATGGAAGGTGAGGAACAGCGGCAGGTGCCAGAGTCCCCAAATTGCTCCAACCAGGAGCGCGGCCCAAGCGGCAGGAATCCGGTTCTGTACCCGAGGTAGGGCGAAACCGCGCCACCCGGGTTCCTCCAGCAACGGGCTGCCAAAGCATTGCAGCAGCAGCTGGAGTGGAAAGGTCAGCACCACGGCGATCCAGCCAGTGTCGGCGAGCGTTGCGGCCAAGGCTGACCCTTCTGGTACGGCCGGATCGACGCCGATCGCCGCGCGCACAGCTATGCCGATCCCAGCGAGAGCGGGTATCAACAAGCAGGCGGCCGCGTACCACCACCACCCGACGCGCCAGCGCCTCAAACCACCCAGCAGCTGACGGACCCCACGCTTGCCCCGAGTCAGACCGATCACCACGATCGCCGAGACCAGCGGTGCCGTAGCGCCCAGGGTTTGCAGGGCGATGACCAAAGGAGAGCGAACGAGCGACTGGCGATCGGGGCCTTCGCTAGATATGAAGACCAGTGGCACCCAGAACAACCAGGCGATGGCGAAGGCCAGCAGCAGGTACGCGGCAAGCGGGTGCCGCATCATCCAGGTGTCGGTCGAGCTGTGTTGCGTGGTCACCGGCATCACGCGGCAGTCTAGAGCCGACTTGGGCGGGCGAAGCCAAAACGTCATCAGCGGTAGGTCGGGGCATAGCCAGCTACCCGGCTGCCCACTTAGACCACGCGTCGTACTGTCGCTTTGTGTCATCGCCCGAGTCACCAGCAGTCCATGAGGAGGTGCGCACCGCTGAGGTGATCGGAGCGCTGTGCTTGGCGACGGATCTCGGCATGGGACTCCCGTTCGAGCACGGTTTGCAGAGCACGGTCTTTGCCATGCGGCTCGCCGACAGCCTGGGGGTCGACGCGGAGACCGCAACGCAGATCTATTACGGGTGCCTGCTGTTCTACGTCGGCTGCACCGTGGATGCGGAGACCAGCTCAGAACTCTTTGACGACGGCGTGCTGCTGACTCATTTCAACCCGGTGATGTTCGCTACGCCGACGCAAACCTTGGGGGGCATCATCCGAGCGCTAGCCGCCTCCGGCCGGACGCCACCTGGAAAGGTCCTCCGGGTCGCGACCACACTTCCCAAGGCGCTGTCAGGGCACCGTAGGCACATCACCGCGCTATGCGAGGTCGCGCAGATGCTGAGCCAGCGGCTTGGTACGCCGCAAGATGTAAGCGATTTGTTCGTCCACTTCACGGAGCGATGGGATGGCAAGGGTCAGCCAGGTGAGCTCAGGGAGCAGCAGATCCCGCTCCCGTGGCGCGTCATCGATGTGGCTCGCGACGCGGCGCTGCAACGCATGATTGGCGGGGTCGAGTACGCCGCGCGCGTCGTGGAGGAGCGAGCCGGAGGCGCGTTTGACCCGGTGATCGCCCACCTGCTTGCGCGTCATGCTGGCGACATCCTGACGTTCGATGACGAGCAATCTGCCTGGGACGAGGTCCTTGCTGCCGAGCCTGCCCCGCGGTTGATGCTGCGCAATGACGCCATTGACCGAGCACTCGCGACCATGGGGGACTTTGCCGATCTCCTTTCGAAGTACTTGGTCGGCCACTCTGCGGGGGTGGCGCAGCTGGCGGATGCCGCAGCGGAGCATTGCGGTTTCCAGGCGGCTGAGGTCACCGCGATACGGCGGGCTGCCTTCGTGCACGACCTGGGGCGGGTCGGCGTCTCGGCACGCATCTGGCAGAAAGCCTCGGCTTTGACGCCCGACGAGTGGGAACAAGTTCGGCTGCACGCGTACCACACCGAGCGTGTCCTCAGCCGATCCCCTTTTCTCACCAGGCTCGCGCCGATCGCAACCTTCCACCACGAGCGGCTGGACGGCACCGGTTACCACCGAGGCGTGGCCGCGTCTTCCCTCTCGCCGGCCGCTTGCCTGCTCGCGGCTGCCGACGCATACCACACGAAAACCGAACCCCGGCCGCACCGCGAGGCGTTGTCACCCTTGCAGGCCGCCGACCTGCTCGGCCGGGAGGCGCGTGCTGGGCGGCTGGATGCGAACTGTGTCGCTGCAGTGCTGGAGGCGGCGGGTCAACCTCCGCCACGGCTAGCGCGGCCGGCCGGCTTGACCGAGCGCGAGGCCGAGGTCATGGGCTTGCTCGCCAGGGGACTGCAAACCAAGCAGATCGCACGCGCGCTGGGTATCTCGATCAAGACGGCCGACCGGCACGTGCAAAACGCCTACGCCAAGATCGGCGTCTCAACGCGGGCCGCAGCCACCGTATTCGCCATGCAGCACGGTCTCGCAGCGTGGGGAGAACTCCCGATGGCTGGCTCCGCCGCCCGCTCCTAACGTCGCCGGTAAGACACCCTGCACCGGGGGTCTACAGCCTCAGAAGGAGAGCGCCATGAATAGGGGCCACGCCGCGCAACTGCGCAGTCAAGACTCGACCGGCGCGAGTTCAGCAGAGCGGTTGGCTGCCTGGGTTTCTTGGGCGGCCTGGGCCGGCATCATCGGTCCAGTGCTGTTCACTGCAGCATTCATGGCCCAAGAAGCGTTCCGGCGTGCCGAGTACGACCCGTTTGCGCAGCCTGTCAGTGCGCTAGAGGCGGGGCCCAATGGCTGGATTCAGCAGCTCAACTTCGTCCTGTTCGGCCTGCTTACGATCGTCTTCGCAGTTGGACTGCACCGTGGCCTGCATGCCACCCGGGCGGGCATCGCCGGGCCGGCATTATTCTTCATCAGCGGAATAGCCTTGCTGCTGGCCGCAGCCTTCCCGCTGCGTGAGGACGCCGTGGGCGTCATGTATGACACGGGCGGGCACGTTGTCGCTGGGTTCACGTTCTTCCTGAGCAATCCACTCGGTCTGATCGTCGTGTCGCGGCGGCTAGCACGCGACACGCGCTGGCGAAGCATCGCAAGCTACACGCTGCTGGCGGGAGTCGTTGCTTTGGTGGGCTTCGTGGTTGGTGGGACGCTGGTCGTGCCAGACGGCGCTCCGCTGCACGACTGGGCCGGCTTGTACCAGCGTTTGATGATGCTTGCCGTGATATTTCCGTGCCGCATTGTTCTCTCGCTGAGATTGCTACGGGTTGCGCGTGGCACTGAGGTAAGTGACTGAGACGGTCGCGAACACCTCAAACCAGCTTGGCTGTGCTGGGGGTGCAGACTTTCTCCCATGGCCGAACTGGAACAGCAACGAATCCTGAAGACCGCGATCCCTGGGCCGCGCTCGCTCGAACTCATGGCGCGGAAAACTGACGCGGTCGCGCGAGGCGTCGGCACGACCATGCCGGTCTTCGCAGTTGCAGCCGGTGGTGGTGTCGTGGTCGATGTCGACGGCAATAGCTTGATCGACTTCGGGTCCGGGATTGCGGTCACCACCATCGGTAACAGTGCGCCTCGGGTGGTGGCGGCCGTTCAAGATCAGGTGGAACGGTTCACCCACACCTGCTTCATGATCACGCCATACGAAGGCTACGTCGCCGTCGCCGAACAGCTCAATCAACTCACTCCTGGCGACCATGAGAAACGCACCGCTTTGTTCAACTCTGGGGCCGAAGCGGTGGAAAACGCGGTGAAGGTCGCCCGCACGTACACCAAAAAGCAGGCGGTGGTGGCCTTTGACCACGCCTACCACGGCCGGACCAACCTCGCCATGGCGCTGACCGCGAAAAGCATGCCGTACAAGCACGGTTTCGGGCCATTCGCGCCAGAGGTCTACCGTGCTCCGCTGTCTTATCCGTACCGCGACGACAAGCTGATCGACGGCGAGCTTGCTGCCCGGCGCGCCACGAACCTGATGGAAAGTCAGATCGGACCGGAAAATCTGGCTGCAATAATCATCGAGCCGATCCAGGGCGAGGGTGGATTCATTGTTCCGGCCGACGGATTTTTGCCGGCCTTGGCGGAGTGGTGCCGGTCCAACAACGTGGTCTTCATCGCCGACGAGATACAGACTGGTTTCGCGCGTACGGGTGCCATGTTTGCCTGTGAGTTGTTCGACGTGGTTCCTGACTTGATCGCGACTGCCAAGGCGATTGCCGGCGGGCTGCCGCTTTCCGCAGTCACGGGGCGGGCCGAGTTGATGGAATCGGTTCACGTTGGTGGCCTCGGCGGCACGTACGGCGGCAACCCAGTCGCCTGCGCCGCAGCACTCGCGGCGATCGAGACGATCAAAGCCGAAAATCTCGTCACCCGCGCCGGGGAGATCGAGCGAATCATGCTCGGCCGGCTGCACCGGATGCAGGCAGAGGACAACCGCATTGGCGATGTCCGAGGACGCGGCGCCATGATCGCGGTTGAGCTGGTACAAAGAGACACCACCGATCCTGATCCGGGCTTAACGGCCGCCGTCGCAACCGTTGCTCGGGAGAAAGGCGTCATTGTGCTGACCTGCGGCACGTACGGAAATGTTCTGCGCTTCTTGCCGCCGCTGTCGATTAGCGACGAATTGCTGAACGACGGCCTGGATGTGCTGGCCGATGCCTTCTCAGCTACGTGAAATCTTTGGAGCTGAATTCCCACTCATAAATAGATATGTCGACATTCTGGCTACGACCGGAGTGGAAAGGGGCCTGATTGGGCCTCGGGAGGCAGAAAGATTGTGGGATCGCCACATTCTCAATAGCGCTGCCTTGAGCGGATTGATTGCCGCCAATAGCACGGTGGCAGATGTGGGTAGCGGTGCGGGGCTACCCGGCATTCCTCTTGCACTGCGGCGGCCGGATCTTCGGATGACACTGATCGAGCCGCTCCTTCGGCGCTCTACCTTTTTGACTGAGACTGTCACGACACTTGGCATTGCGGATCGAGTCCAGATCGTTCGATCACGCGCCGAAGATCACCAGCACTCCTACGACGTCGTGGTCGCGCGTGCGCTCGCTCCGCTTGTCCGGCTCATCGGTTGGTGTAATCCGCTGCGCGCCGCTGACGGCGTGATCTTGGCGCTCAAGGGCAGTTCTGCTGCCGATGAGGTGGCAGCAGCTGAGCGTCAGCTGCGGGCAGCGCGGCTGAAGGCCGAAGTGCTCACGGTGCGACCCCATCCAGATGTGGAACCTGCCACCGTGGTGCGTCTCAGCCCTCAGGCCTGAGATTGTCGAAGTCCGCATCCGTGCGTAGAAATGGGCACGTTTTGGCGCGGCGCCCAGTGGGCCGGCTTCCTAATTGCTACGTTGTGGCGGAGGGTGAGGAAGGGGCTCCATGCTCGCACCGCCGGTGGCGGAGTATCGAGTTACGCCTGGGATTGGGTGGCCGCTCGATGTCGCAGTAGATCCGCGAATCGGTTGGCCCAATGTTCCACGTGAAACGCTCGACTGGCCCACGAAGGCGTCCGCAGAACCCCCTTACAGTGGACCTGCACCCACAGCGACGGCCTCGCATGTGATTGAGATACCGCCGGGTCCGCGACGGGCACGCTTCGACGAAGACGAGTTCGGTTCACCGGCGGTCGAGGAAGATCCGCCAGCCGTTTTACCCACGGCCACCCTGACAGCCGCGGCGCTTCCGGCGCCGGCGCTCCCCCGGGTCTTCGTCGTCGCTAACCAAAAGGGGGGCGTCGGCAAGACCACGACCAGCGTCAACCTGGCGGCCGCACTCGCGCTCGGCGGCCTTTCGGTACTCGTGGTGGACCTCGATCCGCAGGGAAACGCGACAACTGCGCTGGGAGTTGATCATCCACCCGGCACGCCCGGGACGTACGAGGTGCTGATGTCGGGGGCTGCGCTCGCCGATCACGTCGTCGACTCCCCCGAGGCCCCTAGCCTCAAGGTTCTCCCTGCCACGATCGACCTCGCCGGTGCCGAAATCGAACTGGTATCTATCGTCGCCCGCGAGAACCGGCTCAAGCGAGCATTGCGTTCCTACCTCCAAGATCACTACCTCGATTACGTCTTTCTCGACTGCCCACCATCGCTCGGTCTACTGACACTCAATGCCCTGGTGGCCGCGAACGAGATCTTGGTTCCGATCCAGTGCGAGTACTACGCACTCGAAGGCGTCACGCAACTACTGCGCACCATCGATCTGGTCAAGGGCGAGCTCAACAACGAACTGCGGCTCAGCGTCGTGTTGCTCACGATGTTCGACGCTCGAACCAAACTCGCCGCCCAAGTCGCCGACGAGGTTCGGCAGCACTTCCCTGCCGAGACGCTGCCAACGGTCGTCCCGCGTTCGGTGCGCATTTCAGAGGCGCCTAGCTACGGCCAGACCGTTCTGACCTACCAGCCCAGCTCGGCGGGCGCCATTTCGTACCTTGAAGCCGCACAGGAGATCGCCCGAAGAGGCGTGGAGGAAAGCGCATGAACATTCGCACGGAGCGCCGCGGTCTTGGCCGCGGTTTGGGTGAACTCTTTCAGCGAACAGAGCCGCAGCCAATTCCCGCTTCAGCCAACGGCGAAGCTGAGGCTGTGCCGCTGGCACCGGTCCCTGATGGTTCCTATTTCACTGAGCTGCCACTGGACTCGATCTCCCCCAACCCTCGCCAGCCTAGAACCGTCTTCGACGAGGAGGAGATGAACGAGCTCGCGGAGTCCATCCGCGAAGTTGGCATGCTGCAACCGATCGTGGTTCGGCCGATGGGTGGTGCGCGGTTCGAACTCGTCATGGGCGAACGCCGCTGGCGAGCCGCGCAACAGGCGGGCGTCGAGACGATTCCCGCGATCGTACGGGAAACGGCAGATCACCAATTGCTCCGCGACGCTCTGCTGGAGAACCTGCATCGGGCTCAGCTGAACCCGCTTGAGGAGGCCGCCGCCTACCAGCAAATGCTGGAAGACTTCGGCTGCACCCAAGAGGAGCTCGCTGGCCGGATCAAACGCTCCCGGCCCCAGATTTCCAACACAATCCGACTACTCCGGCTGCCGCCGACGGTTCAGCGACGGATTGCGGCCGGGGTGCTCAGCGCCGGTCACGCGAGGGCGCTACTGGCCATCGAAGATCCGGACACCCAAGAGCACCTCGCCCAGCGAGCCGTGGCAGAAGGGTTATCAGTGCGGGCTGTTGAGGAGTTGGTGGCCGTCGGTGAAGCGGCGGATCGGGGTCCACGGCGACAGCGTCAGCCAAAGTTGGTCGCACCGAAGGTCAAGGATCTGGCTGATCGGCTCTCAGATCACTTCGACACTCGGGTTCGAGTTAACCTCGGCACGACTAAGGGCAAGATCGTCATCGAGTTCGCCACGATCGATGACTTGGAGCGCATTGTTGGTTTGATCGAAGGCCCACCGGAGACGAACGAACAATATCGACAAAACGACATTTATCCGGGCGCCGAGGGAGTGGGCGCCGGCTCGACCGCTTCCGCCTGAGCCGCCAGCTTGGCCCGGATGTCCTTGGTTGCGGAGCGCTCGGCCACGAAGGACAGGAATGGCACGGTTCCGGCCAGCGCAATCAGAATCAGCCGCGTCCAGCTCCACTTGGCCCGCAAGCCCAGGTCGACGGCGGTGATCAGCAAGATCATGTACAGATAGCCGTGCGGGATCGCGGTCCAGGTAACCACGGCTGGATAGTCGCCGAGATACTTCAGCGGGAGCCCGACGCAGACCAAGACGACCAGCAGGGTGCCGACGATCCAGGCCATGATCCGATACCGGATCCACGCATTGCGCATGGGCTGAAGCCTATGTCGGCTCGATCGGGCGCTCCGGTGTGATCTCAACCACCTCGGGCTCCCGCCCGAGATCGCGAGCTATTCGGAAGGTCATAAATAGGGTGAACGCGGCGAATAGCCACCACTGCATCGCGTACGCCCCATTGCGCAGCCGGCCACGCGCCTCTGGCAGCCGCAACTCCGCCGGTGTCAACCCCTGGGTGACAGCGTCGGCGCTGGAGAGGTGTACATACCCGCCGATCAGCGGTCCGGGCCACTCTTGAGCCAAAGCCGGCAGCCGGACAGAGCTGATCTGGCCGGTTGGCAAATCGGTCGCGGGTAGATGTTCTTCGGTGGGCAACAGCACGCCGACCTGTTGGACCGGGCCGCTCGGCGGGGCTGGAGCATTCGGCTCGGCAACGACGCCGCGCACTACTGCTACGACGCTGCCGTCACCTTGCCGCAGTCCGGTCAGTACCCGGAACTGCCCACCCTCCATCGGCACTAACAACTGCGTCGCCGGATCGTAGGTGCCTTCGAAGGTCACAGACCGTCCAAATCCGTCCGTCACCGGAGTTCCAACGTTGGCCACTGAATTGAGCGGAACCGGCGGAGCTGATGCCCTCCGCAGCGCGGCCTCCTGACCCTGATTGTGATAGACCTCCAGCTGCCAGTAGCCCATCACGACCATTCCCGCCGCAAAAGCGATGCCGAGAGCGATGGCCAAGGCCTGCTTGAGGAGGGTCATATCGTGTGCGGCTTAGTGCGCCGCCAACGAGACCGCGCGGCCTCCACGGGCTGCGGCGGCGTGGACCAGGTCGGCACACATCTTTCCCAGGCTCCAGCCGGCGGTCTCGATTGCCAACGGCACTGCCGATGTCTCGGTCATGCCTGGTGACACATTGACCTCGAGGAACACCGGCTCCCCGTCTGAGGTCACGATGAGGTCGGTTCGCGACAGATCCCGCAGGCCCAGCGCCGCATGCACTCGCAACGCCACATCAGCACAGCGGTTCGCCACATCGGACTCCAGCTCAGCCGGGCAAAGGAACCGGGTTGCGCCGGCGGTGTAACGGGCGGCGTAGTCGTAGACACCAGACTCCGGACGGATCTCCACGGCAGGAAGGGCGATCGGGCCGCGCCCACGGTCCACGACGGCTACCGTCACTTCGGTCCCCTCAACGAAGCTCTCGATCACCGCGACGGAGCCGTACGCGTACGCCCCAACCATGGCTGCTGGGAGATCTTCGGCTCGGGTGACTTTGCTACATCCGAGCGCGGAGCCGCAGCGTGACGGCTTGATCATCATCGGGAAGCCAACCTGATCACCGAGAGCCTTGACCAGCACTTGAGCGCCAAGCTCGCGGAACGTCTCGTACGGCAACGCCACTTGACTGGGCGTTCGAATGCCTGCCGCACCGATGATCGTTGTCGCGATCGATTTGTCGAACGCCACCCTGCAGGCAGAACCGACCGAGCCGACGAATGGCACGCCAAGCAGGTCGAACACCTCGCGCAATGCGCCGTCCTCACCAGCCTCGCCATGCAGAACGGGGAAGACGACTGAGCCAGTAAGTCCCGCCAGCCGGGACAGCAAGCTAGAGTCAACATCAGACTCCACCACCTCAATACCCCGAGAACGCAGCGCTTGGCTCACCCGACGCCCGGAGCGCAACGACACATCACGCTCGTGGGACAGACCTCCCGAGAGCACGATCACTGTCTCTAGGTATCCGTTCTCGGTCACCCGACTCCTTCTTTCATGATCATCAAACCATGATCAATATTTAATCAAGATCAATTTCCAGCCAGCGTCATGATCATCAGGTTTGATCAGGACCTGGCGCCTCACGGGGTCCCAGTGACATTCGGCCGCTCTCAGACTCAACGGCAGTGCCGAAGATCTCGAGCATTCTCGCCTCATACTCCAGCACCTCACCGAGCCGGCGGGTGCCTTCGATAATCCGTTCTGGCGTAGGGAAGCAGTACGACAAGCGCATGTGGCGGCTGCCGAAACCATCGGCATAAAACGCAGTCCCGGGCACGTACGCAACCCGAGCCGTGACCGCGCGCGGGAGCATGGCGTGGGAATCGATCCCAGGCGGCAAAGTCAGCCAGACGAAGAAGCCACCTTCCGGATTGGTCCAGGTAGTGCCCTCCGGCATGTGACTGGTCAGTCCGGTGATCATCGCATCGCGCCGCTCGCGGTACATCTCCCGGAAGATCTTGATCTGGCCACGCCAGTCGTGATTCGCCAGGTAGGCCGCCACGGCCAACTGCGAGAAGACCGGCGGACACAACGTTGCCGCTTCCTGAGCAAGTACCAGCTTCTCGCGCACCGCGTGCGGCGCCAACACCCAGCCGACCCGGAAGCCAGGTGCGAAGGTCTTGGAGAACGAGCCCAGATAGATGACCAGATCCTCATTCAGCGATCGGAGGGCCGGGATTGGCTCGCCGTTGAAGCCGAGCAGTCCGTACGGATTGTCTTCGACCACCATCAGGTCTGCTCGTTCGGCGAGATGCAGCAGCTCCAGTCGTCGATCGAGCGATTGCGTGATGCCTGCCGGATTGTGATAGTTCGGAATGGTGTAGAGGAACTTGACCGTACGCCCGGCGCGGCGCAGCGCCCGCAGCGCATCGGCGAGCGCGCTCGGATTCAGGCCTTGCTCATCCATTGCGACATGAACAACCTCGCACTGATAGGACCGGAAGACCCCGAGTGCGCCGACGTAGCTGGGTGCCTCGCACACCACCACGTCGCCCGGATTGCAGAAGATGCGGGTAAGCAGATCAAGGCCCTGTTGTGATCCGACGGAGATCATCACATCGTCTGGGTGAGCCGAGATGTTCTCCAGGCGCATCACTTCACAGATCGCTTCGCGAATGGCCGGCTCGCCCTGGCCTGAGCCGTACTGCATGGCACGCCGCCCGTCGTTGAGCACCAGCTCGTTGAGGACCGAACCCACCACATCCAGTGGAAGATCGGTGATGTTGGGCATGCCGCCGGCGAGTGAGACGACTTCGGGGCGGTTGGCCACGGCGAAGAGAGCCCGGATTGCCGATGCTGTCATGCCATGGGCGCGGGCGGCGTACCGGTCGATGTAGTGATCGAGTCGGGTGTCTTGGCGCCGCAACCGCTCCAGCACCGGTTCGTCTGGCTCAGGTGGGGAAGTCTCACTCACAGAACTAGCGTGCCTTATTCCCCTCGGGCCGTGCATCTCCGCCATCTAGTTGGAGCTGCTCGCGCCTTTGTTGGGACGCTCGCAGCTGGGCCGCTCCATCGGGCGTAATTCGCAGCTGGAGGGGTCGCCGCCTACGATAAATCCATGGCAAAGGCCGAGAGCAGTCGCCCAGTGCGGTGGTCACTCTGGCTTGCTGCCGGCATGCTGTTCGGTCTGGCCCTCGGCTTCGCGTTCGGGCTAGCTCGGCCTCGGGCGAGGAACTAGCCAATGGGATCCCGCCGGCTACGCCCGATGACTGCCGCTGACCTACCGTCGCTGCCACCATCGTGCGCGCGGTGTACCTTCTGGGAGGCCAGCCTTAGCGATCTTGCCGCGCCAGCCGATCATGTCGATCGACAAGTGATGAAGGCTGAATGGGCTGAGATCGTCACCCGACATTGGGGCTACTGCGGAGTGATGGCGTTCGTCGATGATGAGCCGATTGGTCACCTGACGCTGGCCCCGGCGATGTATGTGCCGCGGCTCGGTGCATTTGCGACGACCCCCGTCGGGCCGGATGCCGCAGTGGTGATGTCAGCCCACGTGGCCGCCGAACTGCGCGGCAAGGGAATCGGCAAGCAGCTCGTGCAATCGGCCGCCGGGCTGGTCGCGCGACGTGACATACGAGCGCTGGAAGCAGTCGGTACCTACCATGACGGGCCGTCGTGCATGTTGCCGATTGGCTGGCTGGAGGCGGTTGGCTTCCAGGTGGTACGCCCGCACCCCATCACTCCGCGGTTGCGAATGGATCTTCAGAATGCGGTGCGCTGGCGGCCCGGTCTCGGCGCCGCGTGGAACCGCCTTACCGGCTTAGTGCGACAACCCCAATCCCCCGAGCCCGCCACGTACACCCGTCGCGAAGCAGCGTCCTAGGTTCGCCTCCCGCTCCTGCTCCTGTTGTCAAATTTCCGACCAATGCGGACTTTTTGACACCACAGTGCGTGGTTCAGGCTCGAAAACCCCACATTGGTCGGAAATTCGCGGATGGGTTACCGATTTCCCGACGCTCGCAGCGCCTTGATTTGGAGCTGCCGCGCAATCGCGCGTGGAATCCGCCTACTTCGTCGTCGCTCGCAGAGGAAAGCGCCTCCGCTCGCTCCTCCTCAGCACGGCGGCGCGCGATTTCCCGACGCTCGCAGCTATTCGTGGAGCGCTACTGGCTCCTCACCCGTGTCTGGCACCAGAATCGGCGTATCTTCATTGAGGGTTTCGCCACGGAAGAAGGCCCGGAAACGTACGGCACAGGCGATCATCAGCGGCACCCCGAGGGCGAGCATCCCGACGCCGATGACGAAAACGCCGCCGATCGGGCCGAAGGCCGTGAAGCCGTACTCCGGATCGAGCATGTCAATCGCGCTGATGATGAAGGCGACAGCCATGCCGACGCCGCCGAGAAATGGCAGCAGGCCGCGCATGAAGAAGTGCCGTGCACTGGTGAACAACGTCTTCCGGAAGTACCAGACGCAGGAGAAGGCCACGATGCCGTAGTAAAAGGCAACAGCGAGGCCGAGGGATGCGATCGAGTCCGCGAGCGCGTTGGCGCTGATCAACGACAACCCCAGATAGAACCCGACGGCAGTGATACCCATCACCAAGGTGGAGAAGCTCGGAGTCTGGTAGCGGGGGTGAATGTGCGCGAAGCGCTGCGGGATGGCGCCGTAAACGGCCATAGCGAGCGTGCCACGCGCGGTGGGCAGGATTG
>JAICEV010000038.1 GCA_025923975.1 Propionibacteriaceae bacterium | reverse complement strand
ATCCCCGGATTGACGGGTTATCCTCTCGTTGACGGGCTGGCCGCGACCTCGCGCGTGCTACCTGCGCACTGGCGGCGATCGAGAGCACGGCATGTATGCCTTCTACCGTCCGATGAGCCGCCACGACTACCGTCCGACCGAGCTGATCTTCTTCGAACGCGTCGTCGAGGACCTCGAAGCCTTTGTGAATGACCAGGACGTGTTCTGGGTTGCTGGCGGCTCGACTGCCAACCTGCTCGCCGTCTGGCGGCTGCACGGTCTCGATTCGCTGCTGCGAACGGCGTACGAGCGCGGTGCCGTGCTGTGCGGTGTCTCTGCGGGCATGAACTGCTGGTTAGAAGGCTCGACCACGGACTCGTTCGGTCCTACGATCCGCTCACTGCCAGATGGCCTCGGTTTTCTTCCCGGCTCTGCCTGTCCGCACTACGACGCGCACCCGGAGCGCCGGCCTCTCATTCGCCGGCTTGTCGACTCGAGGGCTGCCTGCCGGATGGGCAGCCGATGACTTTGCGGCGCTGCACTTTCGGGACGGCGAGCTCATCCAGGCCGTCGCCTGGCGCGACGAGGCTCAGGCTTACCGCGTCGAGCCCGGCACTGAGATCCCACTGCCAACTCGGATCCTCTGACGAGACGAGTAGCCAGCCGTCGCGCCGCCAGCACACCCGAGAGGCCTCGCAGAGGACCGGTCACCGGACGCGTTCCCGGCATGAGATCACGGCGGGGCCTGCTGGTGATCAACTCGGGGAGCGTTTGCCGAGGCTTGGCTCGGGTCAGCTCGAACCCTCGCATGATCTTCAAGAAGGCGCGGCCGTTGTCGGTGCGCCGGAGCAGGACGAGGTAGGCGTCGAGCTCGGCGGTCGTGATCTTGCTGAGGTCGGCAATGCCTTGACGGCGCATCCGCCAGCGGAAGGTCGGCGAAGCAACTTAGCTCGCTCGACAATGGGCATTAGGCAATCTGGATGGTCCGCCGACCCCGCCTGGTCCCGTTAGCGCGCCACCCCGCACTGTCCGGGCGGGCTGGACAGACTGAGCCGACAGCTGTCTGTCGACGGGCTCAGCCCCTACCTTCACGGGCTCGAGCACTGCCGCGGCGGCCGCGTCGGGACAACGACTCGTCGACCGTCGTAGACGCGCGGCGCCACAATAGGCATCGTGGCTGCATCGGAGCTGTCGCGGGGCCGTCAGGCCTATGCGGAGAATGCCTGGAGCCAGGCGTATGAGTCACTGACGTGCGGCGATCAGGAGCAGACCGTCTCAGCGCAGGACCTTGAATTGCTGGCCCGGGCGGCATACATGCTGGGCCGCGACGAGGAGTACGCACACTCCCTGGAGCGTGCGTACCACGCCTACCTCGATGCTGGGGACGTCGCCTCAGCAGCACGCTGTACCTGGTGGATCGGCCACGGCCAGCTCTTCCGTGGCGAGCCCGCGCTAGCAAGAGGCTGGTTCGCGCGCGGACAACGCCTGCTCGAGCGAGCAGGCGACTGCGTTGCGCGTGGATATTTGGCAATCCCAGTGGTGTTCGAACACTCATCTCGCGGCGACTACACCGCTGCGCACCGCGGCGCGGTAGCGATCGCGGAGATTGCAGAGCGATTCGGGGATCCCGACCTGGTGACGCTCGCCATGATGGAGCAGGCAAGTGCGCTTCTTCGGCTACGGCGACGCGACGAGGGGCTCCGGCTCGTGGACGAGACGATGGTCGCGGTATCTGCGGGCGAGCTTTCGCCGATCGTGGCCGGCATCGTCTACTGCAACACCATCGCTTTCTGCCGCGACCTCTACGAGCTGCGGGCAGCGCGCGAGTGGACATCTGCACTAACAAAGTGGTGTGCGCGGCAGCCGGAGATGCTTGCTCATCAAGGCGTCTGTCTCGTCCATCGTGCGGAACTGATGACGCTTGCGGGAGCGTGGCCGGCTGCGCTCGATGAAGCACGTCGGGCAGCTGAGCGCTTCGTGCAGGGCGTTCTCAACCAGAGAGCGCTGGGCGAGGCCGCCTATCGCGAGGGAGAGTTGCATCGGGTGCGCGGAGAGATTGCTGCGGCTGAGAAGTCCTACGCGGAGGCGATCCGCCGTGGTCGCGAGCCGCAGCCCGGCCTCGCGCTCCTGCGTCTGGGCCAGGGAAAGAAGCCCGCCGCGGCGGCTTCGGTCCGGCGGGCGCTTTCCGAAGCCGATGACTGGACTCGACGCGCGTCGCTCCTTCCAGCACAGGTCGAGATCGAGGTGGCCGTCGGCGGCCGGGAGCGGGCGCGTGCTGCAGCGAGTGAACTGGATGACATCGCTCGGGATCATCCGAGCGAGGTGCTGTTCGCGATGGCTGCTAAGGCCGCGGGTGTCGTGGCAGCAGCGGATGGCGACGCGCAGCGCGCCCTGCTTGCATTGCGGCGTGCGCTGCACTTGTGGCAGGAGCTCGAGGCGCCGTATGAGGCGGCGCAAACACGTGTGCTCTTGTCCGAGGCGTGCTGAATGCTCGGCGATGGGGAGACGGCCGATCTCGAGCTCGCCGCCGCTCGTGAGGCTTTCACCTGGCTCCGCGCGGGGCCGGACATCGCTCGCGTCGAGGCGCTTGCAGGGCGTACTCACGGCGATGCACATGGTCTCACGGCGCGGGAGCTGGAGGTGCTTCGTCTCTTGGCGGCTGGCAAGAGCAACCGCGAGATCGCGGGCGCGCTCATTATCAGCGAGCGCACGGTCGCACGACACCTCCAGAACATCTTCGCCAAGCTTGGCGTCTCCTCTCGTACTGCGGCGAGCGTGTTCGCCGTCGAGCAAAAGCTCCTCTGACGGCGTGAAATAGCCACGCGGCTGAAGCCGCCAAAGTTGGTCAAGGCGTCCGATGCGGCTGCCTGGGCGCCGGTCCTACGGTCAGGGCAAAGACAACCCGATTCGCCAGGAGGTGGCTCATGTTCATCGTCCTACAGCACCGCATCACGAACCCGCAGACGGCGTTCGCGCGTGGTCAGAACCTGCTGGACGGCAACGGCGCGCCACAAGGCACGCACGTTCTGCAGTTCTATCCGAGCAGAGACAAGAACTCCGTGTTCTGCCTGTGGGAGAGCAATTCAGTGGATGAGCTCCGCAAGTACGCGGACGCAGTCATGGGCGACTCGAGCGAGAATTCATACTTCGAGGTCGATTCCGAGATCGCCCGCGGGCTACCAAAGCTCGTCGCCTGAGCTGCCGGAGCGCCAGACGGGGGAAAGCGTGCGTGGAGCTTTTGGTCGCCGACCACTCATCGGCGTTCCAATAGCCGACCCACCGAACCTCCGGTCATGACCATCCGCACGGCCGTCCAGGTCGTGAACAGCATGGCCAGGTCCAAGACTGTGAAGCCGGCGGACGCCACCAGGCCGGTGTAGGCCGTCGGAGCGGGATCAGGCCCGACACCCCAAACGCGGTGGCACTCGCCACCGCACGGTGGCACTCGCCACTGCACGGTGGCACTCGCCACATAGGTCGCCCCTATGAACCGGTGTACGCGGACGAACCGGCGCCGAAGCCGCCGCACGAACTGGAACGGGCCGATCAGCAAGGCGAGCACGCCGCTGAGCACATGCACGCCGAGGGCGAACTCATGCTGCAGGTATGCCTCCGCTGCTCGGTGAAGTAGACCTCGGAGTCGAACGTCAGGTACCGCGACACGATGATGGCAATGTAGGCGCAGGCCAAGGTCATGATCACCCAGCCGGGCCCGGCCAGCCGGCGGGCGAGCCGCCCCTGCCGACTGGGACGGTCGGGGTTGGTGTGGTGGCTGATGCGCCCGATAGTGCTCATGGCGTCCTCCCTAGGTTGTCCTGAGCCGCGGTCGACGCTAAAGATCAAGGGAGGGATCGGCCTCCCGCTGTGGGGTGATCACGGCTATCCCAACCTCACGCGATGAAGGTAGTCCAGCCGATCCGGGACCGCCTCCTGCTGAGGTGGGAGATCAAATCATCCTCGGGTGGGAGTGCGAATCCACCTTGCGACAACGCCGCCGCGTCGTCGTTTTGCCTAGCGTCGTGATCATCCACGCGACTCAGGAAATGACAGCCGCGGTGCACGGCTCGACGACCCGGATGCTCACGCTGAGAACGCCCAGCACGAGGCACCAGCCAGGCCGTGTCGCGGTCCTGACCTCACACACGATTCCCGATCGTGCCGATGATCAAGATCATCTATCGATCCAGACCATCATCGTGGAGCCGGTCAGGTGTCGCCGCCAAAGAATCAAGATCCAAGATCATCACGTGACGATGATCTTGATCTGCCCCCGGCCACTAGTGTCACGACCACGACCGGCCATGACATCAGCACTCGGTCCTCGTGGCCGTCGTGGGGATCGCCCAAGTTGCGGTCTTTTACCCGGGCGGAGGAATGACGACGACTGCGTGGAATGACGACGACTGCGTGGTGGCGGTGGGTCGATCATGGCGGCGGCGATCGGTGGCGCGAGGCCGGTACGGTGCCGTCAGTCTCTTTGGGTGTAGGAATAGGGCCGTGGAAGTCAGCTCGGTGGGAGTCAGCGGGATCGTGATCATCGTCGGGTCTGCGCTGTTTCTATGCGCTGCAAACACTCCGATTTCCTTTCGGGTCTTCGCACCCGGACGCTCCGCCAGTAGCAAGTTAGAGGCTATTCGAGGCTCGCCGACCGCCTGGTCGGTTACGCAGATCCTGTTCGGGCTCGGCGCGTTAGTCACCGTGATCGGTATAGGTGTGCTTGCCTACGCCCTACGTCGGCAGCCTTCGGCGTGGCTCATCTGGGCAAGCGTGGCCGTCCTTATCCTCGCGGCGGTCCTGTGGCTTTGGCACCTGTACGGACGCACGGTGGATCCTGTTGCCTTCGCAGAGGGCAGATGGCCCCGTTGGCCCCTACTGGCGTACTTCATGCTGACTGAGACTGGCCTGGCGATTCTTGGATATGCGCTGCTGAGGGGTGATCTAGCGATGTGGATCGGCTGGATGCTTATTGGCAGCATGGTGCTGCTATTTGTGCTGACCCTGATCTTCCGCGACATGCCGCCCTTGATGTTCTACCTGGTGACCCTGGTAGCAGGAATAGCGCTCCTCTCGCGGTAAGCGTCCACAAACTTGTTGGCACGGTCAGGTCGATGCGTATTCCCCAGGGCTGCTCCCAGCCGTAGCACCTTGGGGTCGTCCAGCAGGATTCAAGCCCTCAAGCCAGGCACGAGGCAACGACTCGCACGAGGCGAAGGCCGCAAGCCAACCCTCTACCGGACATATGCACTGCCGGAATGCCCGCACGCGGAGCCTTCACCGGGACCTTGCAACGTCTCTTCAGCCTTGTCGCAGCGGTCCTACTAGTACCCATGATCGCCACTTCGCTCCGCTCGGCGGCTTCCTAGCTGAAGCCGGGCGGCCGAGAGAATCTCTCGCGAGGGCTCCGCCGCCAGGACCTGACTTGGGCCACTCGGTCGGGTTGATTCGGGCGAATGTGGCTTTGATTAGGTAGTGCGCTCCGGCGCAGGCTCGAAATTGCGCATTAGCCGTGGGTCGGTGAGGGTTGGCTGGTGGCCTATGTGCGGACGGTGCGGACCTCGTCGGGGGCTGTCGCTGTCCAGGTGGTCTGGAAGTCGCGACGCGGGTCGCGGGAGACACCTCGGGTCGGCTCACACCGCTGCTGAGGTGGAGGTGCTGAAGGCGGTCGCGGCTCAACGGGGCCAGGACGAGCTGCCGCTCGAGGTTGCGGCCATCCAGGAGCCGATGGCGTTGGAGTCACCTCGTCGCGGATGAGTCGGCTGCTGGACGTCATCGCTGCGGTCTATCGCCAGCTCGGGTTCGATCAGACCTGCGGCAAGGACGCGGTCTTCGAGCAGTTGGTGACGGCCCGGATCATCGAGCCGACCAGCAAGCAGGACGCTGCGAGGGTGCTGGCCGAGGCTGGGGTGCGGGCACTGTCGTATCGGACCGTGAAACGGCGCCTGCCCGGTTATGCGAAGCCTGAGTGGCGGAACCGGCTGTCCGGGGCGTGCGCGCCGCCGCCCAGATCGGCCCTTCGGCGTTGGTGTTGTACGACGTGACGACGCTGTGGTTCGACACCGACACCGGCGACGGGTGCCGGGAGCCCGGGTTCTCCAAGGAACGCCGCCTGGACCCGCAGATCACCGTTGGGCTGCTCACCGACGCCACCGGGATGCCGTTGATGATCGACGCGTTCGAGGGCAACCGGGCCGAGACCAAGACGATGATCCCGCTGGTGCAGCGGTTCGTGGCCGCGCACGGGATCGCCGGGGTAACCGTGATCGCCGACGCGGGCATGATGAGCGAGGCCAACCTGGCCGAGGTCGAGGATGCCGGCTGGAGCTTCGTGATCGGCGGGAAGCTGCCCGAGGTGCCTTATGTGATCAATCAGTGGCGGCAGGCCAACCCGGATGCCGAGCCGGCCGACGGGATGACGCTGACCCAGCCGGTGATCATGGGCCCGAAGGCCAATCAGCGGCGCCGCACGACGATCTACCAGTACAAGACCGACCGGGGCCCGGCGCACCCTGCACGGCATCGACCAACAGGTTGCCAAGGCCGAGAATGCCGTCGCCGGGCAAGCGGCGATCAAACGGAACCGGTTCGTCACCCTGACTGGCGGCACTCGTGCGGTCAACCGCGATCTCGAAACGAAAGCCCGCACGCTGGCCGGCTGGAAGCCCTACATCACCAATATCCTCGACGCCGAACCGTCCTGGGTGATCGGCGCCTACCACCAGCTGGGGCGCATCGAGCACGCCTTCCGGATGTCCAAGCACGACCTGCGCGCCAGGCCGGTCTACCACCACAAACGCGAATCCATCCACGCCCACCTCGCCGTGGTGTTCGCTGCATTGGCCATCTCCCACCGCATTGAGACCCAGACCGGCTGGACGATCAAGAAATTCGTCCGCGCACTACGCCGCTACCGCACCATCAAGATCAATACCGGCAGCCACACCATGACCGCCGAAGACCATTGCCCGACGAGGTCCGCCAAGCACTGGCCGCCATCCACCAGGGTGCGCACTAGTTTGGCCCAAGTCGGGTCCGTCGAAGGACTAACTCCACTATCCCCTCTACCGATCTTCATGACGCTTGGCTGGCAATGTCACTCATTGACGCCGCCCATCAGACCATGACCAGCACATAACACCCGACGCAAAAGGAGTCTTGTGCAATGCCGGCAACAGGCTCTAAAAAGATCGACACGGTTGCGGCGGAACTTGTGCCTCGAAAACGCCGGGCCACCAGCTTGTCTAATTCTCTGGGCAGGATCCTCCGTAAGTTCCGGAATATCACCTTGGGAGGCGTTCGACGGGGAGGTGCTTGGGCTCTTGGGGTGACCCAGCGAGCAGATTGAGGGCACGTCGAACGTCCATCGACTAGAGGCCGTGCGAGTCCCGTTCAGCCTTCGGCTGTGATGCCCGATTGACGGTCGGTATCCGAAACGACCTGAGTTGGTCGCATAGGCGGGGTCCCCGGCGTATGCGTCGTCAGATCGGCGAGCGTCCGCCAGTTCGAACTGTCGTCGTAATCATTGGATCAAGGGGCCATTCAGGGCCGGGAAGACGTTGGCAGAACGCTACGATGGCTACGCCTTGTCGCGCCCGGTTACTACTAGGGCGTCGCCTCGGCTCTCAGGGGTTGCGCCGAGATGGAGCGTTTCTTTAGCGCCCGCCTACGGCTTGGCGCGACGAACCCCGCAGGCGCGCAACGCAAGGAGCCTTCCGTGACCTACCGCAACTTAGGCCGCACCGGAGTCCAGGTTTCGCCGATTTGTCTTGGAGCCATGAACTTCGGCGGCCCGACATCCGAACAGGATTCGGTCCGCATCGTCGACGCCGCGGTCGACGGCGGCATCAACTTCATCGACACCGCCAACGTGTATAACGCGGGCGAGAGCGAGCGCATCGTCGGCCAGGCGCTCAAACAGAACGGCCGGCGTGACCAGGTCGTCCTGGCGACCAAGGCGCACGGCGTGATGGGGCCTGGACCCAATGACCAGGGCAACAGCCGCTACCACCTGATGCGCGCCTGCGAGGATTCACTGCGCCGACTCGGAACTGACCACATTGACCTGTACCAGATCCACCGCCCATCGCTGGAAATCCCGCAGGATGAAACGCTGCGGGCGCTGGACGATCTGGTGCGCTCAGGGAAAGTGCGCTACATCGGCTGCTCGACCCACCCAGCCTGGATGGTGATGGAGGCGCTCATGATCAGCGAGCGGCTGGGCATCGCGCGCTACATCTCCGAGCAGCCGCCCTACAACCTGCTCGACCGTCGCATCGAGAACGAACTTGTTCCTCTGGCGCGAAGATACGGTATGGCGCTGCTGCCTTGGTCGCCGTTGGCCGGCGGAATCTTGGCGGGCCGTTACAACGACTCTGAGGGCGCGCCCGAAGGCTCGCGGCTGGAACGCAGCGGGGGCGAAAGCCCGTTCGGGCAGCGTGTCTCGCGGCGCGGCGTCGAGGTGGCCCGCGCGCTCGCACCGCTGGCGCAACAGCGTGGTCTGACGCAAAGCCAGTTCGCGCTTCTCTGGTGCAAGGACCAGCCCGGCGTCACCTCGCCGATCATCGGTCCTCGCACCATGGAACAGCTCGACGACGCCCTTCAGGTGCTCGAGATGCGACTCGCCGATCAAGACCGCGCCCGCCTCGATGAGCTCGTCGGCCCCGGGAACGCCGTCAGCGACTTCCACAACTCGAACAACTGGATGAGGGCGAGGATTGCCGAGTGACTGCCAGAGAACTTAAGTCGCTGCTAGTCGTAGCCGCCGGCTGAACCCTTCGGTGTGCGCGCTGGACAGTCTCGGGTGAGGCGATTGCGGTGGCTTGGTACAGGCGACCGTTCTGGCCCGCCGGGAAGGCCCACCTCGCCTCGATCCCACGCTTTGGTGAACGCGAAGCCGTCGGTAGTGGTCGAAGGCTCCAACCCGCTAGATGGACCGCTTACGGGCATCTTGCTGTCTCGTCGGCGCGGCCGGGATCGTTGTCGCTGTCCAGGTTCCGCTTGATGCACACGATTCAGGGGTTGTCAAGACGGGGGCGCGCATGCCTGCAAGTGGGTGGCTCCATCGGGTTTGTTCAATGAGGAGTAGTACCCCAAGTAGCCCGAGCCAGTTGGGGCGGCGGGCATGGATCCAGCCGACGGACTAGCTCGATTCGCAAGGCTTAATCAATTCGTTATTTCGCCCGCGTGGACGCCGCGCATTGGCTAGAGTGCCCTTGCCTGGTGGCTCAGATCATCACAAGACCGAAGCTGACCGCCACCCCCGAAAGATCCCAAGCTCTCATCGTCGAGAGAGATAGACCATGCTGATGTCTTCGCGAAGTATCAACCCTCGCTCATCGCGCGCAGACGCTCGAGCAGGTTGAGGTGAGCGATATGCAGCAGGTGGAACCGCCCAGAGCGGATGCTATTGATGCGGTGATCGCCTGGGTGGATGGATCGGATCCAAAGCACCGCGCCAAGCGAAAGCGGTATCGCGCCGATCCGGGCGGGAATGCCAAGCCCGAACGTGCGGCCACCGATGAGCGGCGCTTTTCGGACAATGACGAGATCCGCTTCTGCCTACGCTCGATCTGCAACTACGCGCCGTGGGTACGGACGATCTGGCTGGTGACCGATGACCAGGTGCCGGCCGCTATCGATCGCGAGAAGGCAGAGCTGCATAACGTCCGCATTGTTGATCACCGCGAGATCTTCCGCGGCTATGAGCAGCTGCTGCCCACCTTCAACTCGCGGGCCATCGAAACCATGCTGTGGCGCATCGAGGGTCTGGCTGATCGCTTCGTGTACTTCAACGACGACATGATGCTCGTCGGCCCGGTTAAGCCCACAGACTTCTTCTCACACGACGGCAAAGTCAAGCTGCGCGGCCGCTGGAGCAACTGGAACGAGCAGCTCGAAAAGGGCAACAGCTTCAACGGCGGCGGCAAGCTGCTGGGCGCGGAAATGCTGGGCTACACGCCGAAGCTTTTCTTCTCATCCGACCACATGAACTATCCGATGTTGCGACCGGCGATGGAGGAACTGTTCGAAGAATTCAAGCCCGCCTTCCTTGCCAATGCCGCATACCGCTTCCGCAATCGCGAGCAATTCTGGCCGGTCTCGGCCCACGATCACCTGTTGCTCAACTCGAACCGGGCTCGCGTGACGAAGCCCCGCAATTCGGCGCATTTCTCGGTGCGTTACTGCCAGACGGCGAGCCCGAAGGCTCTCGAGGCGCGGCTGAAGCAGCTTGCTGATGGCACGATGCGTTTTGCCTGCATCAACTATCTCGAGGCGATCGTCGACAAGGTGCCCGATGCGATGCGCTATCTGTCGACGGCAACCGGGCCGGCCGCGCCCTTCGAAAAGCCGCATAGTGAGGCGTACCGATCACGCTCGCGAAAGCGGCCGTTTGCCAGGCTCGGATCGACATTCGTGCAGAATGCGCGCGAGCTATTCGCGAAATCGGATGACAGCCGGATGAGAACGCCATCGCTCCGGCTCGACCAGGGCGATGAGGGCCCCGAGGTCCGACGGTACCCGCCGCAGCCAGCGAGACGATCCAGTGACGCGGGGAGAGAGGAACCCTGACTGGCTAATCGCGGGGGTGCGCGACAGAGAAGTAGCCAGTCGGCTCGGCCTTCGCGTTCTGAATCAATTCGGCGCCCGTGGAGCGGTCGGCCAACGACGCAGATCGGTATGCCGGGTGTCCGCGAGTCTGGTTCGCGGGCCAATCGAGTCTGGTTCGAGGGCCAAGGGTGGGTGGCCGGCCTCATCGGTGAGTCCGGCCGACTTCTCACCGACGGGCGGCTGTATTCAGTCAGTATCACCAGCCTCGTCGATCTCGGCGGCGACCTGACTGACGAGGCTACGGAAGGCGTCGACAGCAGTGACAGCTCTGAGTCATCCCATCGGTCCTAGTTGCCGGACTGAGCGCAAGGCATCGAGACGCATGTCGAAGAAGCTGGCGACCTTGCGAGAACTGCTAGAGCCCGAGCCCGACGACCAGCAGAGCTTGGGAGAGCGTTACGCAGCGCATCGATCTCACCAGGCAGCTCGCCCGCTGCGCTGTGGCAACGCGGACGGCCCGGTTCCGAGCCGGTTCCGGAGGTCCTGGCTCGGCACACCTCATCCGGATCTGGATTATTCGCCTGGGACGAGTCGTGAGGAGTAGAGCTGGAACCCGTCCTCGCTCACCCGGGCGGCGCAAATCGCGTGTCGGTCGGTGACCCGTGGATTGCTGATGAAGTCCGCGGAGAGGGTCGCAGTCAGGTTGAGCCGCTGACCGGTTGTCTTGAGCGGGGAGCTGAACCTTCCCTCTCTCATGCTGCGAGGCCGATGTAGGCCGCCCGCCGGCTGGTTGGGTCAAACACGACCGACCCGGTGGGTTGCTCCGCTTCGTTCAACCGCACTGTCAGCCGGCCGAGCGGGGGCCCGGCTATCGGGCTGCTGAAGAGACCCGTCTCCGAGAAGATCTGCCACTTCCACACCACCCAGATCCAGTCGTCGGCGCCTGACGACGGCAGTCGCTTCGCCCGCGACGGCGTGGTGTGCGTGGCCATCAACTGGCGGGTCGGGGCCGAGGGCTTCCTGTATCTGGGCGATGAGTACGCCAACCTTGGGCTACTCGACCAGGTGGCGGCTCTGGAATGGGTCAGGGAGAACATTGCAGCGTTTGGGGTGACCCCGCTGACTCACCGTCTTCGGTGAGTCAGCTGGTGCGATGAGCATCGGCACCCTACTGTCGATGCCCTGCGCCGAAGGGCTGTTTCGGCGCGCGATCGCGCAGAGCGGCGCGGCGCACCACGTGATTTCGGCTGACGACGGGCACCGGATCGGAGAGTATTTGGCCGAAAAGCTGGGTGTGCCGCCGACTCGGGAGGCAATCGCCGCAGTACTGGTGGAGCGGCTGCTCACCGGGCAGACCGAGCTGAAGGCGGATCTTCTTGCCCATCCGTACCCTGGGCGCTGGGGGCAGGAGGTGGTGGCGAGCATGATGCTGTGGCAGCCGGTGATCGATGGGGAAGTCATTCCTGGTCCGCCGATCGAGCGGATCACGGCCGGCGCAAGCGCGCAGGTGGATCTCATTCTCGGTACCAACACCGAGGACTGGAGGCTGTTCCGGGTCATAAGCGGCGGATCGACCAGATCACCGATGAGATCCTGACTGGCCCGGTCAGGGTTTATGGCTATCAGGCGCTGGCCGCCTACGGACTACCGATCGAGACGGCGCTCGCCGCCTACTGAGGCAGGTATCCCGATGCCGGTCCCGGGGACGTGATCGCGGCGGTGCAAACCGACTGGTGGATGCGTATCCCGGCGATCCGCCTGGCCAATGCCCACGCCACGACCTCGGAGACATACATGTACGAGTTCGGCTGGCCGTCTCCGCAGTTCAGCGGACGGCTCGGCGCGGTGCACGGGCTGGTGATCCCGTTCGTCTTCGACACCCTGGATCCAAACCTCCCGCTGTTCGGAACGCTGCTCGGGGAAGACCCGCCGAGGCAGCCGGCCGACACTATGCACGCCGCCTGGGTCCCCTTCGCCGCCAACGGTAATCCCCGGCTGGCCGACGTACGACACCGATCACAGGGCCACGATGCGTTTCAACACCAGCTCACAGGTGGTGGACGATCCCCGATTCTGGGAACGGGCCCTATGGGGAGGCGTCCGCTAGCACCGGGAGAAGTCACGGCACGCCTCAGCCGGGCAATTCCCTCGAATGCACGAATCGCGCCCAGCGGTACAAGGACCGTCACGGCAGGTACGGCGATCCCCAGCGTCGTGCGCGGCGCCCGCCGGCGAGTCGCGTCCGACGACGAACTCGAGCATGCCGGCCATCGCCAGGAACGCGATCAGCAGCTCGAACCAGTATTCGCGGGCCTTCTCGGATCCAGAGCACGTGCCGAACGTCACGCATCCTCCTCAAGCGCCTCCTACCCGAGTAGGAGTCGGAATCGTCGAATCGTTGGAGTTCGATTCAGCCCGTCCGACGATGCGCTTTACGGCAACCGGCTCCTAGCGTCGAGGAATCGAGTCTTGCAGCAAAGGAGGATGCAGATGAGCATCTCAGTTCCACACACGGCCACTGCCCGCGGCGACGCTGTCGTCTCCAGTGTCGAGATTCCGCAGCTGCGGATCCCTGGAATCTTCGGCGTCTGGGCGGCCGCCGCGCTACCGATGGCAGCCCTCGCCTGGCTAGTTGCGCCGGCGGTCGCAGACCGCTTCGCCGGCGAGGGGCTCGTGCCGATGATGAAGGCGCTAATCGTGTGTCTCACCGTCGGTTTGATTTGGCAGTTCGTTCTCGTTGCGATCCTCATCGGCCGCGAGCAGCGGACGCTCCGCTGGTCCACGGTCCGCGAGGCACTCTGGCTCTGCTCCCCACGAAGCCCGCGCAGCGGCCGCATCGGGGGCAGGGTCTGGTTGATCGTGATCCCGGTGACCATCGCCTACGCGGCGTTCAACGAGCTGATCCCGACGTTCGGGGCTCCCGAGAACCGGGTCTTCGCCACGCTCGTCGAGTCGGACGCCGGGAAGGCGTTCCTTGACGGCGCCTGGGGCTGGTACGGCCTCATCGTCGCCTTGCTCGTCTTCACCACCGTGCTCGGCGAGGAGCTGCTGTT
>JAICEV010000037.1 GCA_025923975.1 Propionibacteriaceae bacterium | reverse complement strand
GCGGTCGCCGAGCACACCGGATCTCCCCTTGTCGAGGTGCCAGGAGCGCACGTGCCGTACATGACCTGCCCGGACGCGTTCGTGAAGGCATTGCGGACGCTGCTGCCGACGAGGTAACCGCGTACGAGCAGCGCTGTCTCTGCAATCCGCCGGAGATCATGCTATCGCCGAGCGATGTGATGATGGAATCCCAGCCACCGGAAGATCCATAGCCGTGGAAGGCGGTTCTCATCGACCGCGTTGTCGACGGCAAATGGTAAGGACCGCCGCCTGCTGATGGACAACCTCAGCCTCCTCCAGCAGCTGGGCGTGCTACCACCGGCGCCACCGGAAACGGCGCCACCTAGCGGACCAGCACCAACATCCAGGAACGAAATCTGGCGCATACGACGCTCAGCGTCGGGTTGAGCGACGATTGCCTGACCTGTGTCGCAGAGGGGTCCCGATCTACGGCCAGCTCGCCGCGGCCGGGATCGTCAAACTTCTCCTTCAAGACGGCGTACGCCGCTATCGCCTGGCTGTGCTGGGTCCCGAACCTGCTGCTCGCACTCTGGTTCACCGGCCACCCAGCGAAAGTCACGAATGCAGGGTAGGCCCGCTGGTCGGGGGCGGTTTTCGTTCGCGTGGTGTCAGCCGAGATCGTCCGTCGACCCCTGCCGGCGGCAGGACGGCGCTTCTCCGCTTCTGACCCTGGACCCCGCGGTCAGCTTGGCGTTGCGACGCAGGGCCTTCGGCAGCGCTGGCGATCGGGACCGCGGCGCTCGTGGTGGAGTCCTGAGGCACGTCGCCGCCCCGCTCCCGATGGAGACTAGTGGTCATCGATGCTGGGGTCGTGGGCTACTTCGTCGGCACGCCGGGGCTGCGGCGCACCGACCCGAGTCAGCTCTTCTCCGTCTGGCTGGCACGCTGGCCGATCGGCTGCCGCGGCCGGGCGGTGCATCCATGGCTGTCGCTCCACGGCTCAAGACCGGCCGAAGCTCCCTGCTGTGGACCCAGGGTCACAGCGTAACGATCCAGCCACGATGCCGGGATATCGCCACGCGTAGAGCCACTCTGCGCCCAATCTGGCCGTCACTCGACCGACGGAGGATCTATGAGCGAGACCATGCAGCGGCACATGGCTCCGAAGCCAGCTTGGCTGGTGTTTTCAGGCGCAACCATTGGCATCGTCGGAGCGATCGTTACGAAGCACGCCGAGAGTGTCGGCAAACTCATCGTCGCTGTGGACGGTCGGGCGGATCCCTCAAACCTGGCGGCCGCGCCCGGCGAGTGGGGGCCTGGGCTGCTTATCGTCGGGGCAGTTGTGGCACTATCCGGGCTTGTTCTCACAGCTCGCCGACCGAACCCGAACATTATCGAACCTGAGGCCGAACAGTCAGAGACCCCGAAGTGTCCGCACGTCGATAGGCCGTCAATTCGATGCCAGCCCGGGGAAGTGCGATGTCACGTCGCCGCGGCCGGTGCCTTGAGGTTTGGGCTGTTGCGGAACCACAGCCACATTACTGGTGACTCGTAGCCGGTTGGCTCCTTCGGGGACAGCCCGTCCTTGGTTGGGGTACGGAAATGCCACCACACGAACGCGACACCGAGAATCAACATGCCCAGCGCCCCCAGCCAGCCGAACTCACCGAGCAGATACCGACTCCCGGTGAAAACCCGATCCTCCACAGCACCGGATGAGGAGAAGTACGACTGGACTAGCCCATTCCAGGAGCCGTGGGCCAACACGCTCGGCCACACCGACCTGGACCGCTCGGTGAGCACGCCGACGAACGACACGAAGCCGAGCAGCCCCACGGTGAACGCCGGGATGCCACCGATGAACCCGTACCAGCCAGCGAAGGTGAGCCCGGCATGGTAGATCCACCCAAACCACGAACATGATCGCGGTGCTCGCGAGAAAGATCAGACGACGCCGCATCAGCGGCCAAAGGAACCCGCGCCAGCCAATCTCCTCACCGAGCGCCGAGATGCAACCCAGTAGGCTTTGCAGCACGGCTATCAGCAGCAACGCCCCCACCTGATCGGGGTGGAACGTGACCGCATCGGAGACCGGCGCGGCGACCAGAGTGATCAAGAAGACCAGCGCTGCCGGCAAGAACGCAGCGAGCAGCCACCACGACGGCATGCCGAACCGGATCACACCGGGACCGAAAATGCACGCCAGGATGGCACCGACCGTCGGCGCCAGCATGACGCCGAACACGAACTTGTTGAGCTCGGCCTCGCCGCCGTTGAGCACCGGCTGTGTGATGAGGAGTGCCCCGACATAGAAGACGATCAGCCCGGCGAAGAACAACACGAGTCTGCGCCTATCTCGTGCCGGATCGATCCTTCTGTTGATCATCGGACCAGCAGTGCCGTTCGTCGTACTGACCATCGCTGCCCCTCAGCATTGCGTGGGGTCAACCACGCAAAAACCTGAGATCGTCAATCATGGCACTCTCGTTCGCTGGAGTCACACCTCGCTCAGAGCCCTCGCTGGGAGCCGAAGTGTCGCCACAGACCTCCGCGCGGACCCTGGGCCGGCTCTCCAAGCCCGGCCGGTCCAAGGCGACCTTCGATTGCCTGCGCCGCCTCACCGGAAGTGCATGTGCACTGGCTTACGGGCGGCGATGTGCTTACGGCCGATGCGTTCCGGCTGACGAACTGCAAACTCCCTGAACAGACGACAGAGCTTGATCAGCAAGCGGCCTAGGATGCGCACCCCTAAGCCGCCGGAGTCTAGGGTCGGAGGAATGATCGAGTCACAACATCTCAGCACATATATCGAGCGGCCGGCTGCGGAGGCTTACGCCTACATTGCGAACCCGGCGAACTTGCCGAATTGGGCAACAGGGTTGGGTCAATCAATTGAGCAGCGGAACGGTCGCTGGTTCGCCGAGTCTCCAATGGGTGAGATCGAAGTGGCCTTCGTGCCCGAGAACCCGTACTTCGTCCTCGACCACGACGTCACGCTGTCCGATGGGACTACCTTCAAGAACCCGATGCGTGTGATCGCCCATGGCGCCGGCTGCGACGTGGTGTTCACCCTTCAGCGCAGGTCGGACCAGTCCGACGACGAGTACGAGGAAGACACCACGACGATTCGGACGGACCTAGCGACCCTGAAGCGGCTCCTTGAGCGCTGAGCGGACGGCCTCAGATCCGCTCGTGGTGCGGCAGCGGGACGGCGTACGAAGCTCCGCTCGTGGCCCTACTCGACGAGCTCTGCCCCGGCCTGGTGCCGGAGATGATTGCGCACGACCCGCGACGCGTCCGTGGGGCATCCCTTCGGGACGATGCTCGCCACATTGAATTTGATCGCCTTCCACGCAGGTGTGCTGGGTGACCGCCCTTCGACAAGCTCAGGGCGCAGCTGGGATCCGCGTCTGCTGCGGATTCTGGACGCTTGGCGGAAGAGGAGTTTCCGGTACGAGGCTGGCTGCTGGAGCTACTCGAGTCGTGGACGGACCTCGGCTAAATCATCAACCACGGGCGGCACCCCGAACCGCCCGGCCGCTGATCTTGCGCGGTTTGATCTCGATGAACAGGTTCCGCACGCCGTCCGCCCAGGGCACAGGCCCTGTCTCCCATGCCGTCGTGAGCAGGTAATTATGTGCCATCGCTTCGGCGAATCCGTTCACCAGAACGCTCCAACCCGACTTGCTCTGTTCGTCGATTCCGTCGATCTCGAAAGCGACACTGGTCCGCCGGACGAGCGCCGCCAGAGGTCCAACAGGCGACGTACGGAAGATCACGCTGCCATTGCGGTACTGGTAGGTCACCGGCAAGATCTGTGGGCCGTCCCCGGCCATGAATCCGATCCGGCCGGCAGTGTGCTGTGCCAGGAGCTCTTTACAGTCGGTCTCCGACAGCTCAGTGAAGCTGCCGGTAGCAGGTTTCTCGTCCTGTGGTGAGGTCATGGCCAGACTCCGTTCGTTGCGTCGAGGGCGGTGAAGGTAGCTGCGTGATTGCCGACTTCACCGCCCCCGTTCAGGGTCGCGCCCCGCGTTGCCTCGCACCAAGGGACCAAAGTCCTGCAAGTGTCCTGAATGTGGCCTCCGGAGGATCGCTTACGCCACCGCAACTACCACCTTGCCCCGAGCATGGCCTTGTTCCAGATAGCCGATTGCTGCGGGAATTTCGGGGAACGCATAACGCCGGTCGATCTTCGGACGCAACTTGCCGGCCTGAATCAACTCCGAAAGGAGCTCCAGATCCTTGCTACTTATGTGCGCTGACACCATGGCGACATTCCTGCCGCCGCGCAGCGAAACGGCCATCAGCCTCGCCGTATTGGTGAACCCCGTAACAGCAGCCTTGCCGCCACCGGCAAGCGCCCGCCTGAGATCGGGTACCGACCGGTTCCCAATCGTGTCGAGGATCAGGTCATAGCGACGCCCGATACCGGCGAAGTCAGTCGTGGTGTAGTCGATGACGTGGTCGGCGCCCAGGGAATGGACGAGGTCGAGATTCCGAGTGCTGGTCACGCCGGTGACCTCGGCGCCATATGACTTGGCGATCTGGATCGCAAACGTGCCGACGCCGCCGGAACCACCATTGATCAACACCTGCTGCCCCGGCTGGATTTCTCCATGATGCCGAAGGCCTTGGAATGCGGTCCCGCCAGCCGTCGGAACGGCTGCCGCTTCCTCGAACGACAGGTTCGTCGGCTTAAACCACATGGCCTCGACTGGCACCGAAACGTACTCCGCAAAGCCGCCGTAACCGTGGTCTAGGAGGTTGGCATAAATCTCGTCGCCGGGCTTGAACTGGGTAACGTTGCTGCCGACCGCCTCGACCTGCCCGGCCAGGTCGCCGCCGAGGATCTTATGTTTCGGCCGTAACAATCCCAATGTGGCGCGTGAAAAGACCGGCTTGCCGCGCATACAGTGCCAGTCCGCCGGATTGATCGAGACTGCAATCACCTTCACCAAGACTTCATCGGCGGTTGGGGCAGGCTTCTCGATGTCGGCCAGCCGAAGGATCTCCGGCGGCCCGTACCTTTCCCTTATGAAAGCCTTCATCACTGGCGCTCCGGTTTTCGTGGATAGCAGGGGGCAGCGTTCGAAAGTCCGATCTTGGTCAACGAAACTACCGCCGCCGCTGCGTACAGAGTCCGGATGGTGATTGTGTCGTGTCGAACGTCTTGGGTATCCAAAATGACGGCGTCATGGTTGATAGATGGGCGAGAAAGGCTCGCACCGGAAAGGAGATCCGATGACTACGCAAGATCAACCCGGCGACATGCAGCCTCAAGCCGGCGAATCGCAGGAAAGCAGGTCTCCGGGCGGGATGATCCGTTGGCCGCGAGATCTGAACGAACTGTGGGCCGGCCGGCAGCCTTTCGGCGGCATGAACTGGCCGTTCCGAGACATCAAGGTCGAAGAATTCGTGGATGGCGAGCAGCTGGTGGTCAAGGCAGAGATACCAGGGGTCGATCCAGATCGGGACATCGATGTGTCGATTGACAACGGCGTCCTCACCATCGCGGCAGAGCGTCGGGAAAGCAACCGCGAGAAGTTTGACAAGGGCTTTCACAGCGAGTTCCGCTACGGCAGTTTTGTCCGTCAAGTGAGGCTTCCGGCAGGCACGTCTCCGGAGGTGGTCTCGGCGACTTATAAGGACGGGGTCCTGGAGATCCGGATGCCTAAGCCCTCGGCGGAGGCAGCCTCCCGCCGTATCCAGATCCAGCGCGGCTGAGCGAGAGAGCACCAGCGATGACGGGCGGCGAAGCGGGCCGCCCGTCATGGTGCACGGGCACCTCATCGTCGCTGGCATACGGCATTTGGGACTTTGGTCCCACACTCCTATCTCCTTCGGCACGTGTAGAGCAGCGCGGTAGCCGAAACAGTTGGATCATCCATTACAGGAGAGGTGATTGCTAGTCATGACCTTCGACAATCCGGGATGGTCGCTGCTTGACCGTGGCGGGCGCCTCGAGACGTTGGAACGCGACGAGTGCCGCCGCCTTCTCGGTTCGACCAATGTCGGCCGCCTCGGATACTGCACTGATTTCGGACCGCGCATCGTGCCGATGAACTACACATTGGTCAGCGAAGCCGTGACGTTCCGTACCGGCATAGACAGCGAGGCATCGCATCAACTGTTCGACCATCCGATCGCCTTCGAAGTTGATCAAGTCGACGAGTTTCTGCAGGCCGGATGGAGCGTTCTCGTGGTAGGAAACGCCCAGCCTCTCGACGAAGAGTCTTTGCTGCTGCTTGATGTCGGGCAGAAGCCACAACCTTGGCCGGAGGGCAGACGAGCGCTCGTCGTGCAATTACCGCTCGCGATGATGACGGGCCGCCGAGTCCACCCGTCCTAGACACCTTGGAGGTGCGCAGCCAATGATCAGCCCATCCGCGGGACGGTCGGACTTCGATGACGGTTTTGAGGATCGCTCGGAGCGCCGCTTCGAACCGATAGGTCGCCAGCAATGCCTTGATCTCATCGGGTCCCACCACCTCGGTCGCATTGCATGGCAGGCCGCTGACCTTCCGCAGATCCTGCCCATCACCTACGCCATGCTCCACGGCTCCATTTACTTCCGTACCTTGCCCGACGGGATCCTTGCAGAGCTGGCCCAGCCGACCAGCGTCGCGCTTGAAGTGGATGAGCTTGATCAGCAAACCCGGACCGGCTGGAGCATCGTGCTGCACGGACACAGCAGCGCTGTGAGCGAGCCCGACGAGCTGGCCGATCTGTGGGCTTCGGATTCTCTGGTGCCGTGGGCATCGGCAAATCGCACGTTGTACATCCGCATTCGTCCGGACCGGGTTGCCGGCCGGATCGTGCGACGGCCGACCTGACAGCGAGCGTGCCATTGTCCATTCAGGGTCGCCTGGCAGGAGATGATCCGGTCGCCGTAACCTTTCTGGAACATGGCGGCTAGGCCAGGGGACAGCGAGCCGGGACCCGCATTCGCCATGGATCCCGGGGATGATCAACGACTGTCAGTTGAGCTGCTCATGAGCCAGCTCGTCGAGCAAGCGTCGTTGATCATGACTGCTCAGGAGCGGCTCGGCAGCCTGCTGACAGCTAACCGCTCAATCGTCCAAGAGCTTTCTTTGCCGGCAGTGTTGCGTCGGATCGTCGACACGGCGCGCGATGTCGCGCGTGCCCGGTACGCCGCACTGGGAGTGATCGGCGCTGACGGCTCGCTCGAGCAGTTTTTACATGTCGGCCTGGACGAGGATGCCATGCGAGCAATCGGTGCGTCCTCATCCGAACCTTGCCACGACCCGCCCAGGGGACGGGGCGTACTCGGCGCACTGATCCAAGATCCCAAGCCCATTCGGCTGACCCGAATCGCCGACGATCCGCGATCCTCAGGCTTCCCAGAAGACCATCCACAGATGACTACCTTTCTGGGCGTTCCTATCCGTAGCCGCGACGCTGTATTCGGCAACCTCTATCTCACCGACCGCACTGACGGTGGCCCATTTACCGCCGAGGACGAAGAGCTCGTTTTGGCCCTGGCTGCGACCGCGGGCATTGCGATCGAGAACGCGCGACTCTACGAGGAGTCGCGTCGACGCCAAGAGTGGTTGCGAGCCTCTGGCGAAATCAGCCGGCAACTACTCCACCCTGAGGCGGAGTACGCAGAGACCCTGCACCGCATCGTTACGAGTGTGAAGCGCCTGGCCGCAGCCGATGTGGTCACCCTGGTGCGACCTACCGCTGATGATCCGAGCCAGTTAGAGGTGCTTGCGGCCACCGGCGCCGCCGAGCGTGAGCTCGTCGGACTCCGCTATCCGAGGGTCGACAGCATTGCGTGGCAGGCGATGCAGGAGGGTCGCGGCGTTCGAATCGAGGCGCTTGATCAGAAACCAGGTGTCTACCTGCACTTAAGTCGGTACGTTCCGGTCAGCCAGGCGATGGCCCTGCCGCTCAGGGGCGAAACCGGTCCGCGCGGTGCTATCGTGGCGGGCCGGATCATGCCGCACGCGACCTTTACAGAAGCCGACCTCGACATGGCAGAGACTTTCGCCGGGCAGGCCGCTATCGCCCTGGAGCTCAGCGATGCTCGAGCCAATCAACAGCGGCTCGGTGTCCTCGAAGATCGGGACCGTATTGCCAGTGATCTGCATGATCACGTTATCCAGCGGCTGTTCGCCGCGGGACTCAGTCTGCAGGGCCTCGCCTCGACTGCGAACGACGAGGTCCTTGAGCAGCGCCTCACCCGCACCGTCGACGAGCTCGACGAGACAATCCGGCAGATCCGGACCACGATCTTTGCACTCCAGGAGGATTCGCCGAAGTCGCTGCGTGGCACAGCGCTCGAAGTTGTTGATCAGCTTGGGCGGCTGCTGCCAGTGCGGCCAGACGTGCAACTCGTTGGGCCGCTGGACATCATGAGTGATGACGTGATCATCGGTGATGTCGCGGCCGTGCTGCGCGAATCCTTGACCAATGTCGCCAAGCACGCTCAAGCCACAAGGATCCGAGTCCGCGTCCAGGCCGACGGGCAGCGCCTCACCCTCACTGTCACCGACAATGGAGTCGGCCTGGGCCAAAGCACCCGACGCAGCGGCCTGGCCAATCTGAACCGTCGTGCCGAGCGGCACGGCGGCGAATTCGATGTCAGGAATGCACCGGAAGGAGGCCTGCGGCTGCAATGGTCGATCCCGCTAGATCTGTAACCGGCGAGCGGCCTATCCGCGTGTTCATCCTTGATGATCATGAGCTGGTTCGCCGGGGACTTACCGATCTGCTCACCGCTACCGACGATCTGATCATTGTCGGCGAGGCCGCGACCGCCATGGATGCATTACACCGCATCCCGGCTGCCGCGCCGGATGTCGCCCTTCTGGATGCAAGATTGCCGGACGGCAGCGGCATTGATGTCTGCAGGGACATCCGCTCCTCCCAAGAAAACGTACGCTGCCTGATTCTCACCTCGTTCGACGACGATGAAGCCCTCTTCGCTGCGGTGATGGCCGGGGCCTCCGGATATCTGCTCAAGCAGATCGGCGGTAACAGTCTGGTGGAAGCTATCCGGCAGGTTGCGGCAGGCCGGTCGCTGCTGGATCCGGCGGTTACCGAGAAGTTGCTGGACAGGCTTCGGAATCCGGTTGAGGCTGATCCGCTGGCCGGCAGTTTGACCGCTCGGGAGCGTGAAATCCTCGACCTCATCGCCGATGGATGTACCAACCGGCAGATCGGCGAGCGGCTGTTCCTGGCAGAGAAGACCGTAAAGAACTACGTATCCGGTCTGCTCACCAAGCTCGGCATGCAACGGCGGACACAGGCGGCGGTGTACGGAGCAACGCGGCGCAAGCCGACCGGCGGCACGCCTCCGAGTAGATCGTGAAACTTCCTTATCGCCGCCGCAGGTATCCAGTCAGGTTTGAGAGCAACAAGGCAAAGGCAGCCAGAATGAGTGCGACAGCGATGGCAAGTCGGAGGTTGGTCACAGCAAGATAGACACCGGCCAAGATCAGGAGGATCATCAAAAGGCTCGCCAGGAAAGGTAGCAGGCGACCGCGGAAGGTGGCCTCGATGGCGGCAACGGCGGTGACGATCACGATGAGCCCGGTCACCAACGGGAAAGTGGTTTGGTAGGCGATCAGCCATGCCACTGCCAGGAGCATGACGGAGACAGACATGGCCGCCCAGAGACGCAGTGTCCAGTGCGCCGGCCGAAGTTCATCTTGATCAGGTAGTGAGCGGTGTCGCAAATGGGCGTGCACAGGTGCGGGCGGCAAGGGCGTTACCAGAGCGTTCGACACCGCTTGTTGTTCGGCCACTAGATTCGCTATCTCATCCCGCGTAGCATCGACCGTCGCCTGCACGGTGTCGTCGGACGTTGTGGCGGGCGGGCCCTCCGCGGCTAGCGCCCGCCGTCCTTCATGCAGCGACCGCAATCGGCTGATGTCATCATTCAGCCGCACCCGAGCGGCTCTTAGCTCGACCGCAATGTCGCCGGCACGACGCTGCAGCGCAGCAGCCTCATCCGGTGGGGTCGGTGGCACCTTGTCCAGTCCTGCCCAGGCCACTGGGCGGTCCCATGACTGCCTAACTGAGCCGTTGCGTTCATAGCGCGGCCCAGCCGGTGCCCGCTCTCCGCCAAATGGATCGCGGGTGTCATAACCCCATAGGCCCCGATAGTTTCGCACCCACGGTGTTTCATCGTCGATCACGATGGGCGTCCATGGTCGTTCGGTGCCTGGTCCTACCGATGGGCCGTCCCCACGTCGGTAGTCAACGAACGGGAGACCGATTCCGGAGCGTTCCCGCGATTTGCGTCCGGGCATGATCATCCGGGAAAAGCGGCGCCACCACTCAGTGAGTCTCTCCAGTGCCGGCGGAGCCACCGTAACGATGTAGTCCCCCGGCAGGTAAGCCCCGCTGTGTGATCCGGCGCCGGCGTGAACCACGGGGTGTGTTCCGTCAACGAGTTGCAGGTCGGGATCGTCGACGCGTCTACGTAGGTCGTCGCCCACTTCGTCGTGAGAAGAGAAGGCAACCCAGGCCAGTTCCGGGTCACCGCCCGCATGGGGCTCGGTTAGGAAGAGAGTGATCTGCTCCCAGTCGGCCTCATGATCGTTGACGCCACTGAACGTCGATCGCCAGTCATTCATTGCGTAGAAGAACCAGTACTGCAAAACCAGATATCCGGCGTCGCGGACCGCACGCACGTAGTACGTGGGTGCTGGGTTTGCCTCTCGGTAGCGGATATGTGCCGCCGCCGCGAAACCGCCGGGAACCTTGCCTCGCACGATCAGGGAAAATCGCATCATCGAGTCAATGAGACGACCGATCAGGCCAACCATTGCGAAGGGGCTGCCACCCTGAAACCGGGCGCGATCCGGGCGATGCCGCCAGCGGCGGTAGGCCCTGCGACTCAATGGTTTGTCGACAAAGTGGAGCTCGAGGTCGGTGCCGCCCCCATACCGGGAGTAGCTGACCAAGGTCGACAAGTTGATCTTGGTGGCTGGCGCAATCAATTCCGGCTCTTTTTGCCGCGGCATGCGGCGGTACAGTGCGGCCGCCTCAACGTAACGCTCCACTGGCATGGGAAGAAATAGCTCGCCCTGCGTGTAGCGCAGCACTGGCTCGAACCGTTGCGCCAGGGTGGGTACATCGGATACAGCCGATTGCGTCAGCGACGCGACGGATTCCATGATCAACCTTTCTCACTTCATGGACGGCAACCCTTACGAGATCATGGTCGCCCACCAGGCCGAATCGGGGCGAAATCGAGCGGCGGGGCGGCCGGTCGCCGCTGTGTTGAACCGGTAGACGAGCCCGGCCGCCGGCTGAGCACGACGTTGCTCATCTGTCCAGTGCTCGGTCGCGGTGGTGACATAGAGCAGGTTCAGCGCGGGTCCTCCGAATGCGCAGCAGGTGGTCTGCTCGGCCGGCAGCAGCAACTCTTGGCGAAGTTCGCCGTCGGGTGAATAGTGCTGGACCCGTCCGCCACCGTAGATCGCGACCCACAGGTCACCCGCGGCGTCGACCGTCAGCCCATCGGGTGATCCGACACTGGAGGGCACGTCGACCAGGACACGTTGGTCGGAGACTGTGCCCTCTTCGGGATCGAAGCTGAACGCGTAGATGACACCTGGACCGCTATCCGCGAGGTACATCGTTGCGCCGTCCGGACTCCAGCCCAGTCCATTGGAGATCGTTAGCTCGTCTAGCATCAGCTCGGTGTGTCCGTTCCGATCCAGACGGTAGAGCGCTCCACCTCCCGAATGTTGATCATGGGCAAGAGTGCCGGCCCAGAAGCGGCCTTGCGGATCACAAGCAGCATCGTTCATTCGGGTTCCTTCTGGCGCGGCCGTACCGAGTTGACGTAGCTCGCCGCTCGGCGACAAATATGTGAACCCGCGGTCCGCGGCAAGCAGCCATCCTTGATCATCATGTATCGGCGCGACGGCGCCTACGGTGCCGCTCACCTGATAGCTGCGCACCGGGACAAGGGCGCCATCCGCAGCCACCTCGTCGCGGTAGACGCGGCCGGCGAGAATGTCGACCCGTAGCAGCTCGTCGCGACGGTCGTCCCAACGAGTTCCTTCGCCGAGCTGGCATTGTTCGGTAGTGCAGGCGACTGGGTTGCTAGTCATAGTGGACTACCTCTCAGGAAAATCGATGATGATCTTGATGTCCTCTGGGTTCTTCTTGAGTGCGAGAGGCCAGTCTTCAGGCGTTACGCGTCGCGTAATGAGTTGCGCGAGCCAGCCGGGGTCCGCCTGTGCAAGCGCATCCGCAGCCTGGTCGTAGTGGCGGCGAGCCGCATTGACCGATCCGAAGACGACCTTGTTCCCGTACACCAGCTCCTTGTTGATGGTCCCGGACTGCATCTGGATGATGCGGTCGTCATGGGCGAGGCCGGTAAGCGCGAAGACGGCGCCACGCGCCGTCTTCTGCAAAGCACTAATGATCACCTGACCGATTCCGGTGCACTCGATCACAATGTCCGGCTCGACAGCCGCCTCGGAGACGGGTCCAGCGTGATAGTGCGCCCCGAGCTCGGCGACCAGTCGCGGCTTGGGTCCGTCTGTCACGAGGTCTACAACGTGCGTCTCGAGGCCACGCTGACGGGCGAGCAGCGCAGCGAGAAGACCGATGGGACCGGCTCCGGTGACCAGCGCCACCCTGGGCTGGAACCAGGAGCGGGCGCCGATCCTCATCGCGTGCTCCCACGCCTTCGCCACCACGGTGGTGGGCTCCAGCAGCACCCCAAGATCGCCCAGCGCTGGATCCAAACGCACCGCGAAGCGTGGGTCGATGCGAAATCGCTCACTTCCATAGCCGTGGTAACCCAGAATCCCCCGCTCAACGAAACCGCCGGTCTGGCACATGTCCCACTCGTCAGCCGCACAAGCCGGGCAGGGTAGAGGGTCTGGGCGCCGCACTACCGCGACGACCAGGTCGCCAGGGGAGAGATTGCTGTTCTCTGGAGCTTCCATGACCTCTCCCAGCGACTCGTGTCCAAGCACAAGTCGTTTCTCTCCCGGGGGAGGCACGCCGATACCGTCGACGGCGATTTCCGCATCGGTGCCGCAGATTCCGATCGAGCGTGTCCGTACCAACACTGACCCGTCGGCGTCCGGTGGTTCGGGCAGGTCTATGAGACCGGCCGTCTCCGGACGTCCAGGGACGATTGCGATGGCTTTCATCCGATCACCCTCCTCAACGACCCCATCGTGTGATGCACGGGCCGCCCGCCGGTACACCCAGCGCGGGTGATTCGGTTATCCAGAGGAGGTGGATGTGGCGCACTCGACTGGCACGGCACGCGTGATCGTCGTACCCGGGCTGGCTGTGCATGCGTACGCAGAGCTGCCCGTGCAGCACCTGTGCGACAACGGCTATGACGCCAGTCTCCTGCAGCCGCCTGCCTGGCGCGGTGTGGAACATGATCTTGAACGCTATGGTCGCAACGAGGCCCGCCGTGGTCTCGCGGCTGGGGGCCTGTCGATTACGACGGGCGTCTGAACTCAAATCGGCCTGACGAGCGGGATCTCCCGCCTCAGCTGACAAAAAGCGATAGGTTCCGGCGTATGAGTGCTCGGGGGCGTCTCCTGTCGGGATTACTAACCATCGTCACAGCATTGGCCGGATTCGTGACGGCTGGCGTGCAGCCCGCTGCGGCCAAGCCCGCCACTGTCCAGTACGTTGCGCTGGGCGACTCGTACGCGGCAGGGACCGCCACTGGC
>JAICEV010000036.1 GCA_025923975.1 Propionibacteriaceae bacterium | reverse complement strand
GGCCGACCTCTCTGCCTTCACCGATACCACAGGGCTTCGTCCGGTGCTGCTGTACGTCGGCCGGTTCACAGCGGTCAAACGGTTGCCGCTGCTGCTGCGGGCGTACGCACGTGTCAGGGCTCAGCTCGGGCCGGTCGCGCCTTTGCTGATCTGGGGCGGGCATCCCGGTGAGTGGGAGGGCGAACATCCATATTCGCTGGTAACCAAGGAGCGGATTGACGGCGTTTTCTTCGTCGGCTGGCGCGGTCATGAGGATCTCCGGCTCGGCCTGGGCTGCGCCGAGATAATGGTCGCCCCGTCGGTCGGTGAGGCGTTCGGCTCGGTGTACCTAGAGGCGATGTGTGCCGGATTACCCGTCGTTGCTACCCGTACCGGCGGGCCTCCGACGTATCTCAACCGCGATGCACGTTCGCCGGAGGGGTGGCTGATCCCGCCGGACGATGAGGATGCGCTCGTCGATGTCCTCATCACCGCATTGACGTGCCCGACCGAGCGCCTGGCGCGAGCTGATGCGGCACAAGCCTTGGTTCGACGCGGGTACTCCTGGCAGGCAATTGCGGACAGAGTGGCAGGTGTTTACGAGGCCGTCCAGAGCCCCGCCGTTAGCGGGGGTCGAAGCCTGCGGCGAAAACGGTGATATGCACGTGATCCTTGTGATTGGCCGAATCGCCGCCGCGGTCAGCCATGTAGCGCCAGCCCTCGCTGTCGCGTGTGACGTTCCAGATGTGCTGGTTCCAGATCACGTAGTTGATCCCAAGCGGCTTGGCATTGGCCTTCGCCCACTCCGCCACTTTGTAGCCAAGCGCTTCCCCGGAGGCTGACCGATAGTTGGGAATCATCAGATCCAGCGCCCGACCGGTGGAATGGTCGGTGAATAAGCCGGCCCGCAGGGTGTAGTAGGTGGCGATCTGCGGGAACTTCGCCCGCGTTGCTCGATGGACCTTGATCGCGTTCGGCTTGAGGCCCCGCTCGACCGCGCGCCAGCTTGCTGGCATCCCGCGCGGAACGGACTTCGAGAGGTACTTGGCGGTCACCCAGCGAACGGCCTTGTCGAAGATGATCTGCATTCGGCCGTTTTTGACGACGCCGGTGATCTTGAGCTTGGCGCCTCGGGGCACCTCCGTGATCAAACGGTATTTGTCGGTGTACGTCGATCGGATGTTCAGCGTTGCTGTGGCGTACCGGGTACCGGTGATCTTGGGCAGCTTGGGCGGGGAGGGCAGGTTGCTCGCCAGGTTCTTGAGATAACGCGCTGTCACCCAGCGGATTGCGCCTTTGTAGATGATCTGCGCTCTGCCGTTCTGAATCGCACCGGTGACCGAGAGCGCCGTACCCTTCTTCACTTCCGCGACGGTTCGGGAATCGGCGCCACTCGTGGTTCGGATGTCAAGATCGGCTGTTGCCACGCGGGTACCAATGATCGCCGGCTTTCCGGTAGTCGAGCTGGCGAGGTACTGCGTGCTGGACCAGCCGGTGGATTTGCCGTCGACGAGCTGAGCCCAACCCCGCGCAGTCTTGCCGGTCATGGTGACTCGGGCGCCCTCCTTGAGTACCTTGATCACCTTGTAGGAGTGCCCTGGACCGGTGCGCAGATTGAGTGCCGTGGTGGTGATCTTGACCGTACCGGGTCGGATGCTGCTTGGTGCTGAGAGCTTGGATTCCTTGGTCAGATACTTACTGGCAACGTAGGCAGTCGAGCCAGCAAATTTGATCTTGGTCCAACCTCCGGCGCTGTTGATGGCAGTGACCGTCTGGCCACGATAGAGGCCCCCGAGGATTTCCGAATTGGTGCTGGACCCGGAGCGGATGTTGACACCGACGGCCGCGGTCATCTGGGTCGTTGCGCTGGCCGTCTGGACCGTCAGCAATCCCAAGATCCCCACCACGGCTAGCAAAGCAGCGGCTCGCACCTTGACCACGGCTCCGCGCATTTCACGCCCTCCCGGCTAGGGTCTTTCTTAGATCACTTCAATCACATCAATCACATATGTCGCAAACTGCTCAGAACTTTAACCTCGTCACTTTAATCACGGCAAGAATTTCATTAATGTAATTTGGTTATCACATATGCGCTTCGCCGAATTCGACCGGTCTAGGCTGCGCCTGTGGAGATGTCCGCCGAGGAATTCGAGATGCACGTGGCGGAGGCGCTGGACGAAATCCCGACTGAGCTGGCGGCACTGATCGACAACTGTGTGATCTTGGTGGAGGACTATCCGCCACCCGATCTGCCGGACACGCTGGGCCTCTACTCAGGCATTCCGCTCACCGAACGTGGGGAGTTCTACACCGGATTACCGGACCACATCTTGATCTTCCGGTATCCGATCCTGGCGATTTGCGAGACCCGTGAGCAGGTAGTCGATGAGATCAGGATCACTGTCGTACACGAGATCGCCCATCACTTCGGAATCGACGACGATCGGCTACACGAGCTCGGCTACGACTGACTTCTAAGCGACGGCGACGTAGAGCAAGCCGCCGAGGGCGGTCATCACAACCAGCATGCTGAGCAGCGCGTTCGCCTTGCCATCACCGAGTGCCTCTTCTCGATGGATGGCGAGATTGTTCTCTCGAAAGCGCCGGATCGCCATCCAGCCAAGCCCCGTAGTACAGAGCAGAGCCAGCAACCCGATCGTCACCGACAAGAAGATCGAGATCGACGCAAGCAGCCGAGCGACCAACAGGCTGCACGTCAAGCCGGCGAGCATGGTCCGTTGCCAGGCCAGGCCGGTGCGCTCGTTCTGCAGTCCGGGGTCCCACGGCGCCAGCGTCATCCGAAACCCACGATGATCAGCCCCACGACCCCAACACCCGCGACGATGGCGGTGAGGACCAGCAGCAAGGGTGATGACGGAAGCGGCTCGTTGAGGCGCATCGCCCGTTCGTTGCCCATCCATCTACTGAATGCGCCGATTCCGCAAGCCAATCCGCAAGCGATGAGGACGGCCGAAGCTAGTCGGACCTCCAAGCCGAGCCGATCGGTCCACTGTGCGACGGCGGCGATCGCTACGCCTGCAGCAAGGAAGCCCAGGCCGGTTCGGATCCAGGCCAAGAAAGTGCGTTCGTTTGCGAAGGTGAATCGTGGGTCGGGCTCCGAGCCTGCCGCGTACACGCGGCGCGGCCAGCGACGGTCGCGGTGCTGCGGCGCACTCACATTCGCGATGCTAGTGCCGATCGTCGTCGTCGTCGCCAGTCGAACGCTCCGGGTTGGCCGAGTAGCACCGAAATGAGGATGAGAACTGCGCCGAGCAGCTGCCAGAAATTGAGGCGCTGGTCGAGCACCACCCAGCCGAGCACAGCCGCAGTGACCGGGTTGAGCAGGGTCAGAAAGGTCACAGCGCTCGCCGACAGTCGCTGCAGTCCCCAGAACCAGAGGGCGTACGCGAGAATCCCGCTGACTACAACCAGGTAGATCAGTCCGCCGATGTTGCGCGCCGTGAGGTTGTCGGGCAGTCCTTCAACGAGCAACGTGGCAGGCAGCAGAGTGAGTCCGGCGAGCAGAAAGGTCCAACCCGTGACGCCAATCGAGGTCATGCCCTCGGGACGGCCCCAGCGCTTGGTCAGCACGGTAGCCGCACTGAACATGATCGCGGCGCCAGCCATGGCTATCAGGCCGACCGCATCCAACGCCGCGTCTGATCGCAGCACCAGCAATGCGACGCCTACCATGCCCAAGATGCCGGCGACGATCTGAATCGCCCGAATCGTGGTGCCGAGCAGCGGCACCGAGATCACCACCACTAGCAACGGACTCAGCGAGTTGATCACGGCTGCGACGCCACCGGGCAGCCGGTAGGCCGCGATGAATAGCAATGGGAAGAGGCCGGAGGCATAAAGCACTGAAAGCACAAAGAAGCGAGCCATCCAGCGCCGAGGTGGAATCCGGCTGCCGATGATCAACACCAGTCCAGTCGGCAGTGACCGCATCAGGGCAGCCAGCATCGGACGGCCAGGCGGCAGGAATTCAGTAGTCAACAGATACGTGGTGCCGAAGATGATCGGAGTCAGCGCCGCCAGGTATCCCCAGCCGCCGGTGTGACGGTCAGCCGTCGCCGCTGGGGCCGAGGCGCTCTCGGCCGTCACGCGGATTCTTTCGCGGACCTCGCCGCAATGATCAGGTGGCTTGACTTGGCGGTACTGATCCAGCGTTCGCAGTGGCCGAGCTGGTCCGGCGCAAGGTATCCGGACTGCCGGTCGGATCGGTCGATGATCAACGCCTGGCAGGCGGTGGCGACGGTGCTGAGGCCATTCTCATCGCAGATGACGGCAACCAGTCGCATGGTGTGCCTGATGGTGTTCACCTCCAGGGTTGCCAGCACGTCGGCAGCGATGTGCGGTGCGACGACCACCAGTGGCGTCCTGCTCAAGATCAGCTTTTCCAAGGTGCTGATCAACTCGCGAAAGCTTTCGATCGTGTCGCCGCATACCAGCACTGCGGGGCCTTCCAGTACCGCCCATCGGGAACTGGAGTCGGTGATGAAATCAACTGAGGCGTAACCGGCGTCGACGGTGACCGTATGCGGATCGGCCAATTGCTGTGCGATCGATGCACGCTCAGCATCGCTGAGATCGGTGGGCTCCGAACCTTCGGGGCGACGCCGGGCCTGCAGGTCGGATAAGTAGTGCGGCGCCGGGGATTCGGGATGAAATTGGGGGATCGGCCGAGCCGGCGGCGCGAGCATCTCGGCCGCTCGCTGCTTGTTTCGCCTGCGGTCCCAGAAAGCACCAAAGAGGATTGCCGCCAGCCCCGCAATGATCAGCACGATCAAGCCGATGCTCCACGGATCCATTCGTTCAGCGTGCCATACGGTTCCGTGTGGCCCGAGGCATGATTTGCGAAAATGGGTGGGTGCCGTATGAAAGCTGGGTGGACCGTCAGATCCGCGAGGCGATCGAGCGCGGAGATTTCGACAACCTGCCCGGTCAAGGTAGGCCACTCAAGGGTTTGAACGGCCGCGACGATGAGAACTGGTGGGTCAAGGCGTACCTGGAGCGGGAACAACTGCCGCTTCCGCTACCCACCTCACTGGCCTTGCGCAAAGAGGTCATGACGCTTTCCGAGACGTTAGCCGATATCACTGATGAGGAATCCGTACGCCAGATCGTGCGGGATCTGAACCGCCGCATCGCCGAATCGCATCGGATCCGCGTAGACGGCCCGCCCGTCGTCATCGGGATCGTTGACGTAGAGCAAGCAGTCGCCGATTGGCGCCAGCGAAGGTCCTAATCAGCCAGCGTGCCCCGGCAGCGCACCGGTGCTGACGACCTCAGCAGCAATATCGTGCAGCTTGCGATTGTTCTGTTGGCTGGTACGAACGAGCACCTGAAACGCCCGCTGAGGATCGAGCTCGTACCGACTCATCACAATCCCCACGGCTGTGCCGATCGTGCGGTTGCTTTGCAATGCCTGGCGCAGCTGCCCGACGGTGGTCTCCGCCTGACCGATCGCATTGTCACGCAGTTGGTTCATCTGATAGTGCGCCCGTACGCGCGCCAGCAGCTCGGCTGAGTTGAACGGCTTCACCACAAAGTCGTCCGCACCGTGCGCGAAGGCCTCCAATGCTGCTTCGGGGTCGGTGCGTGCGGTCAGTACCACGACCGGGAGCCGAGCGTTGCGCTCGTCTTGCCGAAGCGTGCCGAGCATCTCGAGGCCGCTCTGTCCCGGCAGCATCACATCGGTGACCACCATGTCGGGCGCGTTGCTCTCCAGGAATGTAAGTGCGGTCTCTGCGTCGCCCATCGCCTCAACGGCGTACCCGTCCTTGGTGAACAACTTGGACAGATACCCCCGAAGATCCGGCTCATCTTCGATGATCAAGAGCCGGGGCTGCTCACCGGTGAACTCGGTGCTCGGCTCCGTTGCAGCGCTTTCGGCCGCGTCCGCTGCAACTGCCGATCCGTTGTAACGCGGAAGCCTCACAATGAATCGGCTGCCTTCCCCCGGCTCACTCGTAACCCCGACGGATCCGCCGTGCGCCGCGGTCATCTCAGAGACCAGCGCCAGACCGATTCCCGAACCCGGTTGCTGATCAACGTGGTTGACCCGGTGGAACCTCTCGAAGATGTGGGCTTGCTCGTTCTGGGGGATACCGATACCGGTGTCGGCCACGGTCAAGATCACCTGGCTGTCATCGCCGCTCAGGCTTACCGTGACCACGCCTTCAGGCGTGAACTTCACCGCATTGTTCACCAGATTCGCCACGATGGTGGTCCACATGGTTCTGTCGACGTAAGCCCGAAGCGGTTCGCCTGGCACGTCGACCCGCAGATTCAGGCGGCCTTCGATTGCTGAGCGATAGCCCTCGACCACATCCGCTGTCACAGAAGCCAGATCGATGTCCTCCCGATCAGGCATCAGCGCACCAGACTCGGACCGCGAGAGGTTTAGTAGCTCATCGGCAACACGCTGCAGCCGGTCGCCAGCTCGTATCGATGTCTCAACGGTGTCGCGCGCGGCGGCTGGCAGCACGATGCCGGGCTCGTTGAGGATGTCCTGTAATGGTGTGAGCAGCATCGTGAGCGGGGCACGTAGTTCGTGACTGACGTTTTGGAAGAACTCAGTCCTAGCCCGGTCCAGCTCCTCGAGAGCCTTCTGGCGCTTACGCTCGTTCTGGTACGAAACCGCGTCGGTCATAATGACGCCCAGCTGCCGGGCCATCATTGCGGCGAAGGCGGTATAGGCGTCGTCTGGCCGCCAATAGGGATTGACGCCAATGACCAGTACCCCAATGGGCCTTCGGGTACCCAGCATCACCACCGGCAGTACAAAGGCCTGGTCGGGCGTGAGGGGCCCCAGCGGTCCGGGCTCAAAGACGCCCGGGTATTGATCGCGCAGCCCGGCCACGAGCTCAGTCCCGACGTGCTCCATCACCTCGAGCACCGGTCCACTCGTCGGTGCCAGTTCCACAAGTTCACAGGAGGCTGCTGCGGACTCATCGAAGCCGTAGCCCGCCACGCGCTGTGGACCGTGAGCGACGGATTCACTGATGAACACCGCGGCGAACGGAACGCTCTTGCGGTTTCTGCCGATCACCTCAACGGCGGCTCGGCAGGTCGAGTGCAGTGAGTCGTCAGCGGTGATCGAGACGGTTCCCAGCCTGCGGAGCACCTGGAGTCGGCGCTCGTACAGGATGTGCTGAGTGGACTCGGTGATCGCATTAAAGAGGCCGACGACTGTTCCGTCGGCGTCGCGAATGGCGCTCAGGGAGAACGTGAAGTGCGCCTCTTCGGGATATCCGTGCCGGTCGATGATGAGCTGTTGATCATCGCTGTGGTACGCCCGACCGGTCCGCATGACCTCGCGTAAATGTTTCTCGCTGGCCGGCCAGAGGTTTGGGCCCACCTCGCTTGCCGGTCGACCCAGTGCCCATGGGTGTTTCTCCGCGCCCAGCAGTGGAATGTAGGCCTCGTTGTAGAGCACGAGCAGGTCTGGGCCCCAGCTGATCTGGACCGGGAATTCGGAATCCAGACAAAGATCCACGACGAGCCGCAGCAGCGCGGGCCACGAGTCCTGTGGACCGAGAGGCGTTGCGGACCAGTCGACCTGATTGTACACCGCTCGCATGAATGACAGCGTTATTGCGCCGTCCGCCGAGGGATCCGTGGGGGACTGTTGTTGAGCAAAGGAGGACTCGGTCATGAAGTCTGAGTCCTCCGATCTGCGCTACCCGACGGCGGCGAGGCAACGCTGTTGGGATGTGCTGGGGTACGAGGGGCGACTCCGCCTTCAGGACGCTCCGCGCGCCGCCCAATCTAATACCTGGGTCCACGCGCCTACCTGGACTTCAACAGATTTGCCCGGACGACCGGTAAGGGTGCTCTGCCACTTGATCGTGAGCGATCGCAACTCCAAGTGTCGCCAGACTTCTCGCGGGTAAGTCGGTAGGCGTAAAAGCGGGGCGCGGAGGCGCCACAACCGCTCGGATCGCGAGCCTCGCCGTTGCGGCAGGCCGAAAGGACAGGTTCATGACGAAGCGGTGGTACCAGACAGCCGTCATCTACAGCCTCGACGTAGCGTCCTTCCAGGACTCCGACGGCGACGGCCGCGGCGATCTCCGAGGGCTGATAAGCCGCCTGGACTATCTCGCCAGATTGGGTGTCTCCTGCCTATGGCTGAATCCCATTTATCCGAGTCCTGGCCGTGACGGCGGATACGACATCACCGATTACTACGGCATCGATCCGAAGTTGGGCAGTCTGGGTGACTTCGCCGACCTCGCTCGAGGAGCGCAGGAGCGTGGCATCCGGATCATCCTCGACCTGGTTGTCAACCACACATCCGATGAGCATCCCTGGTTCGTCTCGGCCCGGAGCAGCCCGGATTCGCCGTATCGCGACTGGTATGTGTGGAGTGCCGAGGAGCCGCCGAACCGCCATCAAGGCACTGTCTTTCCAGGTGAGCAGACCGAGACCTGGACCTTCGACGAGCAGGCGCAGGCGTGGTACTTCCATCGTTTCTATGATTTTCAGCCGGACCTCAACTGGGCCAATCCAGATGTTCGCGCGGAGATGACGAAGGTGATGAGTTTCTGGGTGCAGCTTGGCGTCGCCGGTTACCGAATCGACGCTGCCCCGTTCATTATCGAGCTGGTGAAGCCCGGTGTCGATTCCGGACCGCAGGACTTTTCGATCATGGACTCCTGGCGGCAGGAGACCCAATGGCTGCGCGGCGATTCGGTGCTGCTCTGTGAGGCCAACCTTCCTCCAAGCGAAATCACCAACTTCGTCGCCAGCCGGCCCGAGGGCCCGAGCGATCGAGCGCAGATGATGTTCGACTTCCTGCTCAACCCGCGGCTCTGGCTGGCGCTGGCTCGGAGCGATGCGGAGCCGCTCATCGAGGCTCTGACTACTGCAGTGAAGCTGCCCAAGGGCGGTCAGTGGGTCAGCTTCCTGCGCAATCACGACGAACTCGACCTGAGCCGTCTCACCGACGAACAGCGCGGTGACGCCTTCCGCGCCTTTGCGCCACGCCCTGAGATGCGGCTGTATGGGCGCGGCGTCCGCCGTCGGTTGGCGCCGATGCTGAAAGGTGATCTTCGACGTATCCAGCTCGCGTACGCGTTGCAGTTCTCAATGCCTGGCACGCCGGCGCTGCGGTACGGCGAGGAGATCGGGATGGGGGAAGACCTCAGCCTTAAGGGCCGCGACGCGGTCCGAACGCCCATGCAATGGGACGACACTGCGAACGCGGGGTTCAGCTCGGCACCGCCGGAGATGCTGTTTCGACCCGTCACCATGACGGGTCGATTCGGGGCAAAGAAGCTCAACGTACGCGCGCAGCAACGCGACCCGGATTCGCTGCTGCGTTGGTTTGAGAACTTGATCCACACACTGCGAAGTGCACCGGAGATTGGCACCGGCACCTGCTCGGTGGTCGACGCTCCGCTGCCGCGTTCGGTGCTGGCGCACCGGTTCGACTCGCCCGCCGGCTCGATCCTGCTGCTGCACAACTTGGCCGACACCAAGCTGACGGTGGACATTGGCCCGCTGCCCGGCATGGAGAACGACCCCTATGACCTGTTTGTGGACGGTCCCTACGAGGCACCCACCAAGAAGCTGACAGGCCTCGCCCTGGACGGCTGGGGATACCGATGGATACGCCTATCGCGGAGTGATCAGGTCTAGCTGTGCTACATCAGATTGGAGGTTCGGTGCGCGAATGGGTGCGTGATCGTGGACTGCTGATCGCCAACCTGGCCCTTTTCGTGATCTTCTTTGGCGGCATGATCCTCTCGGGTGTCCGGGTCTACAACTCCGAGCAGCTGGAACACGGTGAGCAGGCGGTCTCACTCGGTCGCTACCTGTTGAGCGGCGACTTTTACGAGGCGACGTTTGAGAACTGGGAGAGCGAATTCCTGCAGATGGCGATGTACGTCGTATTGACCGCCTTTCTCTTCCAGCGCGGATCCTCGGAGTCGAAGCCGATTGACGAGCCCGCGCCTCAGGACGAGGACCCACGGGAGGCGGCCAACCGTCCGGATACGCCATGGCCGGTACGCCGCGGCGGCTGGGTCTTGACGGTCTACGAACATTCGCTGTCAGCCCTGTTCTTCATCTTGTTCTTCGCCTCGATCACGGCACACGCGATCAGCGGCGCCAAGGCCTACAGCGCTGAAGAGCTTGCGCATGGCGGTGAGCCGGTGAGCACATTCCAATACCTCGGCACCTCTCAGTTCTGGTTCGAGTCATTTCAGAACTGGCAGAGTGAGTTCCTTGCTGTGGCGGTGATCGTTTGGGCATCGGTGTATCTGCGGCAGCGTGGATCGCCGGAGTCCAAGCCGGTCGCGGAAGCACATCGCGAGACCGGAGCCTGAACCCTCGCTGCGAGCAGCTCCAAAAGTTGAAGCCGGTTTGGTTGGCGCCTCAGGGGTAACTGAGCCAACACGACTCGATGTTTCTAGGAGGCAACATGGGCCAGCCCGCACAGCAGCAAGAGGTGCCTGGCATCCAATCGGAGATGAGGCCGGTACCGGACTGCGGCGAGCAGAGTTATAAGGGAAGCGGAAAACTCGAAGGCAAGGTGGCCGTGATCACTGGCGGCGACTCGGGAATAGGGCGGGCGGTGGCGATCGCGTTCGCGCGGGAAGGTGCCGACGTGTTGATCTCTTACCTCAGCGAGGACTCTGACGCCAAGGACACGGCCGGCTACGTCGAGCAGGCCGGCAGGCGTGCCGTGCTGGTGAAGGGCGACATCGCCGATCCACAGCTTTGCCGGAACATCATCCAGACCGCCGTTGATGATTTGGGCGGCGTGGACATCTTGGTGAGCAACGCGGCCTTTCAGATGACCCACGAGACGCTGGACGAGATCTCCGAGGAGGAGTGGGACCACACCATCCATACCAACATCAGCGCCATGTTCCATCTCTGCAAGGCGGCGATTCCGCATATGAAGCCGGGGTCGTCCATCATCGGTAGCTCATCGGTGAACTCCGACATGCCCAACCCCACTCTTGCCCCGTACGCCGCAACCAAGGCAGCGATCGCCAACTTCTGCGCCAGCCTGGCCCAGATGCTGGGAGAGAAGGGCATCCGGGTCAATAGCGTCGCTCCAGGGCCGATCTGGACACCGCTGATCCCATCGACGATGCCTCCCGAGAAGGTAGAGAAGTTTGGCGAGAACACTCCGCTCGGGCGGGCGGGCCAGCCCAAGGAACTGGCGCCGGTTTATGTGCTGCTGGCTTCCGATGACGGCAGTTACATTTCGGGTGCACGGATTGCAGTGACCGGTGGACGGCCGGTGCTGTGAGGTAAGAACATGCCCCTGCCGCGCGAGGTGGACGCAGTAGTCATCGGCGCGGGTCCCAACGGCCTCGTGGCAGCCAATCGCCTGGCCGAGGCCGGCTGGGACACCCTGCTGCTGGAGGCGCAGCCGGAGGTCGGGGGTGCGGTACGCAGTGATCGCGAACTCCACCCGGATTTCGTCTCTGACACGTTCAGCGCCTTTTATCCAATGGCGGCCGCCTCACGGGTGATTAAAGGCCTGCATCTAGAGGACTACGGGCTGCGGTGGTGTCATGCCCCGGCGGTGCTCGGGCATTCGCTGCCGAACGGGCGCTGGGTGATGTTGCATCGCGACATTGATGTCACTGCGAAGCTGCTGGACGAGGAGCATCCTGGAGATGGTGACGCTTGGCGCGCCCTCCATGATCAATGGCGGCGGATCGGGCCGAGTCTGGTAGACGCCCTGGTCACGCCGTTCCCGCCGCTCGGGCCCGCGGTGCGAGCCATGATCACGTTGCCGAGGGTGGGTGGTCTGTCCTTCGTACGTCAGATGCTGGCTCCGGCAGCCACCATTCTCGAGCAGCAGTTCGGCAGCCAGGCCGTACGGTTGCTGGTTTCCGGAAACGCCATGCACGCAGACATTCCGTTGGATGGGTCCGGGTCGGGCTTCCTCGGGCTGCTGTTGATCATGCTGGGTCAAACCGTCGGGTATCCGGCCCCAGAGGGCGGTGCCGGCAAACTGACGGAGGCGATGCGCGACCGGTTGCTCCGGTACGGGGGAGAGGTGGTCTGCAATGCCGAAGTTACCAAGATCACCGTGGAGCATGGCCGGGCGACTGGCGTACAGGTTCATGATCAACTTGTCCGGGCACGTCGCGCGGTGCTGGCTGATGTAGCCGCAGAGCATCTCTACGGCCGACTGGTCACCTTCGATGAGCTGCCGCTTAAGGTGCGAACCAAGATGGCCGGCTTCCGCCGCGACCCTGCGACCGTGAAGGTTGATTGGGCACTCAGCGCTCCAGTGCCGTGGAGCGGGCCGCCGCCGTACGCTCCGGGAACCGTTCACATCAGCGACTCCTATGAAGAGCTAGTCATCGGTTTCGCCCAGCTCAGCGCTGGTTACATCCCAGAACTCCCATTCCTGCTCGTGGGGCAGATGACCACGACGGATCCGACGCGGTCTCCAGGAGGGACTGAGTCACTGTGGGCTTACACCCACGTACCGCTACGGGTGCTCGGCGACGCCGGTGGCAATCTCACCGGGTCGTGGGACATTGACGAAGCCGAGCGGTTTGCTGATCGCGTGCAAGATCGCATCGAGCAGCGGGCACCGGGCTTCTCAGAACGCATTCTGGCGCGCCGCATCTTGACACCGCTGGACATGGAGCGGCGCAACGCGAGTCTGGTCGGTGGCTCGCTCAATGGCGGAACCGCCGCACTCGATCAGCAGTTGATCTTTCGGCCAATTCCTGGTCTGGGCCGGGCGAGTACCCCGATCCGCGGGCTGTATCTCGGCTCATCCTCGGCGCATCCAGGTGGCGCTGTGCACGGCGCCTGCGGCATGAACGCGGCACGCGCTGCGCTGGCTTCCGCACGACTGAAGCCGCAGCGTCGAGCTAGATCGTGATGGCACCGATCGCTAGCGAGATCACACCGATCACGGCCCCGACGATGATCAGCGCACAGAGCGCCAACTCGAACGGCCGGAAGACGCGCAACGAGTTCTCCCGTCGGGCAATCACGTAGAGGACCGTGCCTGGGGCGTAGATGATGCAGGACAGCAGCAAGAACTCAGTGCCGGCCGCGACCACGAGAAACAGGGTGTAAACGACGGCCACGACACCGACGATGAGCTCTCTGGTCCGCGATGGGTCGTTCTCGTAGGTCTCCTTGGTGGCAGCGAGCTTGAAGGCGTACGCAGCGGAGAGCAAGTACGGGATAAGGGCGAGGCTGGTGCACAGGTCCAGCATGAAATTGAGCGCGTCCTCGGCAAACAGCACCACGACGATCATGAGCTGGACGAATGAGCTGGACAAGATCAATGCCCAGATCGGCACCTGGGCCTTGTTCTCGCGCTTGAGGAAACGTGGCATGTCGTCGTAAGTCGCGGGGATGTAGAGCACTTCGGCCGCCATCAGGGTCCATGCCAGGTAGGCGCCCAGCACCGAGACAACCACGCCAACGCTGATGAAGACCGCACCCCAGTGGCCGACGACGCTTTCCAGCACGGAGGCCATGGACGGTTGGCGCAGCCCAGCGATCTCGTCCCGCGGCAGCACGGCGTAGGGCAGCAGGGTGACCATCGCGAATAGGGACAGCACACCGAGGAAGCCCAGCACAGTGGCTCGGCCGACATCCTCACGTCGCTTCGCGTAGCGGGAGTACACGCTGGCGCCCTCGATGCCCAAGAACACGAAGACCGTGATGATCATCGTGGCCTTGACCTGGTTGAAGATGGAGCCGATCGTTGCGGCCTCCCCGCCCCAGATGTTGTCGCTGAAAACGCCGGCATCGAAGGCGAACACCAGGATGATCAAAAAGACCAAGATCGGAACGATCTTGGCGATGGTCACGATCCGGTTGACCACGGCGGCATTCTTCACACCGCGGGTGATCATGAAATGGAAGGTCCACACGCCGACCGTCGATAGGGCTGCCGCCAAGAGGGTGTCGCCCTCGCCCAGCGCCGGGAATGCCGCGCCGATCGTGGCCATGATGAACACCCAGTAGAAGGTGTTACCGACGCAGGCGCTTGCCCAGTATCCGAAGG
>JAICEV010000035.1 GCA_025923975.1 Propionibacteriaceae bacterium | reverse complement strand
TGGTGATCTTCACGCTCTTTGCCTCGACCAGCTTTCTCCTGATTGTCATCGTTGCCTTGTTCGCCGGCGATACCGTCCCGTCGGAGGCAACCTGGGCCAGTTTGCGCTACCTGCTGGCCGCGCCGGTGCGCCGTGAGCGCCTGCTACGGCAGAAGCTGGTCGTAGCGGCGTTCTCCTCGGTCGTCGCTTTCCTGTTTCTACCTGCCTGGACGTTGCTCGTGGGCGGTATTGCCTACGGGTGGGGTCCGTATGTCGGCCCGACCGGAACTCAAATCGGTTGGCCGCAATTCGCGGGCCGGCTGCTGATCATCATCGCCTACCTGCTGGTCGTCATGTCCGTGGTGGGCGCATTCGCCTTCATGCTCGGAGTGACCACTGATGCACCCCTCGCCGCGGTGGGCGGCGCGGTGCTGTTGATGATCTTGTGCGCAATCCTCGACTCGATTCCGGCATTGGGCGACATCCGCGACGGGCTGCCCGGTCATTACGCATACGCGTGGCGTGATGCGCTGGCGCCGACCATCGACTATTCCGACATGATCACCGGTGCGCTCTGGTCGATCGGCTACGCCATCATCGCCGTGTGGTTTGCCTTCTGGTACTTCCTGCGCAAGGACATTACGAGCTGAGATGCTCGGCGAAGAAGGCCTCGATTCTGTGCCATGCATCCGCTGCCGACGCCGGCTCTGGTCCGGAGTGCGTCAGCTTCACCACGGGGCGGAAGAGCAGCGGCCCGTTCGGTTTGTCGTTGAGGAAGGCGTGACCGGCGGCTGGATAAACCTCGACATCGTGCGGTACGGCGTGAGCTCGCAGTGCCTCCCGAAGCGGAGGCACGCCGCGAACCATCCAGTCCTTGCCGCCGTAGCTGGCGACGATGGGACACGAGCGCTCGGCGAGCTTGTCGATATCAGCTGGCACCGGGCCGTAATTGACTGATGCCGCGTGGTAGCCCTCGGCCGACACCAGCAGTGCGAACCCTCCGCCCATGCAAAAGCCGATGACTCCAACCTTGCCCGTGCAGTCGCCGTCGGCCTGCAGCTTCCTGCGGCAGGACTCGATCAACTCAAACGGCCTACCGGCGCGGGCCTGGTACGCCTGTAAGACGATCCTCATGCATCGCAGCCAGGAACCCTCGCCCAGCAGATCCGGGGCGTACACGAGGTATCCCGCGGCGGCCAACCGATCTGCATGACGGCGCAGCACGTCGTCGATGCCCCAACCTTCGTGCAGCATCACCACCCCGGGCCAGGGACCAGAGGCAATCGGCCGCGCTGTGACGACGGTCCGGCCGTCGACAACAATGTCGGCGGCCCTCGTCTCCATGAGGTCACGTTAGCGACCGGGTCCAGCTCCACCGATGACGCATGCAACACTCGCCGAATGGACGTCATACAAATCGCGCAGCATGCCGATGACCTGCCTCGCGCTAGGGCCTTTTACGAGCGCTTGTTCAACACAGAACCGGCTGGCGTCTTCGATCCGCCTGGCCTGCTGTTCTTTCGGGCAGGTGAGGTACGCCTGCTACTTGAGCAGGGTGCGACGAGTGCGCTGATCTATCTCAAGGTTGACGACGTTCGGGAAACAATCGAATCCTTGCGCTCAGACGGTGTCGAAATCGTCGCGGAGCCGCATGTGATCTTCAGCCACGCCGACGACAGCCTGGGACCTGCGGGTATGGATGAGTGGATGGCGTTTGTCAAGGACTCTGAGGGCAACACCGTCGGTCTTGTCAGTCACCACAAGCCGGAACCCGCGTAGGCCGAGTTCGCGTCTTTGGAGGATTCTGGCAGAATGCATGCCGCATCTGTTGTCGTGCGGTGCCCTCTCACCCCGTACGGCTCAGATCCACTGAGATCATCGCGAGCGCGCCCCCACCGCGTTAGATGGGATCACCACGAACGTGGCCGGCCGGTAGGCCTGGTCGCAACACCATTACAGGAGTAACCACACACGTGGCTGTCAAGATTCGTCTGAAGCGATTCGGCAAGATCCGGTCGCCGCATTACCGCATCGTTGTCGCTGACTCTCGCACCAAGCGGGATGGCCGCGCCATCGAGGAAATCGGTAAGTATCACCCCAAGAATGACCCGTCCCTCATCGAAGTCGACTCCGAACGAGCCCAGTACTGGCTGTCGGTTGGCGCGCAACCAACCGAAGCTGTCCTCGCGCTGCTCAAGCGCACCGGCGACTGGCAGAAGTTTTCCGGTGACACCTCAGCCTCCGGCGTACTGCCGCAGCCGGAGAAGCCCAATAAGACCGACGTTTTCAACGCCGCACTTGCCGAGGCTGGCAAGGAGCCCAGGGCCAGCAAGACTGCAAAGAAAGCCGCGTCCAAGCCTGAGAGCACCGAGACCGATCCAGCCTCGGTCGAGGGGACTCCCGAAGAAGCCCAGCGGGCTGCCAACGCGGGTGTTGCTGACGCGGATTCCAGCGAGTCCTAAATGCTTGCCGAAGCACTCGAGCATCTGATCCGAGGGATCGTTGCGCATCCTGACGATGTCACGGTCAAGGACAAGGAGCTGCGTCGCGGGCGGATGCTCGAGGTGCGGGTGAACCCAGATGATGTCGGCAAGGTCATCGGTCGCTCCGGCCGCACAGCAACTGCTATTCGCACAGTGATCGGGGCGCTGGCCGGCGACCAGGACGTACGCGTCGACTTCGTCGATGTTGACCGGCTCAATCGCCGTGGCGGCGGTGGCCGTCGCCGCTGAGTGGCTCAAGGCCCCGGGAGAGTAGGGCGGAGTGAGCAATGGACACCCTTGTTGGTGTCATAGGACGGCCCCACGGAGTGCGCGGTGAGGTTGCGGTGGAGCTCCGCACCGATGAGCCTGAGCGACGGTTCGCCCCCGGCCAGGTACTGCGGGAAGAAGGGGGTACGCGCCTCTTCACCGTGCGGTCGGTTCGTGATCACTCCGGCCGGCTGCTGGTGAGGTTTGCTGAGCTGGTCGACCGAGCAGGCGCGGAGGCGGCGCGTGGCACGCTGCTGACTGCCGCCGTGGAGCCCGATGAGAGCCCGGCTGAGGCGGGGGAGTTCTACGACCGGCAGCTGATTGGTCTGCGAGTCACCACGCCAGATGGGACTGATGTGGGCACGGTGGGATTGGTGCTGCACCTGCCGGCGCAAGATGTCTTGGAGATCCAGACCGCTGCCGGAGCTCGGTTGGTGCCGTTCGTGGAGGCGCTGGTGCCTGATGTCGATCTTGAGGCTGGCCGGCTCACCGTTGTCGATGTCGCCGGTCTTCTCGATGACCGGGACGACACTGATGAAGATTGACATCATCTCGATCTTCGTCGAGTACTTCCAACCGCTGCGCCTTTCGCTGGTCGGGAAGGCGATCGAAAAAGGAATCGTGGACCTTCAAGTTCATGATCTTCGCGATTGGACCACCGATCGACACCGAACCGTCGACGATACGCCGTACGGGGGAGGGGCAGGCATGGTTATGCGTCCCGAACCCTGGGGATTGGCGCTGGATGAACTTGCGGCCGGGCAAACCGACCCGCGATTGATCGTCCTCTCACCGTCGGGAAGAACCTTCACCCAGTCCCTCGCACGCGAACTGTCCGTGGAGCGGCATTTGATCTTCGCCTGCGGCCGCTACGAAGGCATCGACGCCCGCGTCGTCGACGATGCGGCGCGCCGGATGCGTGTCGACGAGCTGAGCATCGGCGATTACGTGCTGAGTGGGGGGGAGGCCGCAGCCCTGGTGGTGATCGAGGCGACGGTCCGCCTGCTGCCGGGGGTGATCGGCAATCCGGAGTCCTTGACTGAGGAGTCATACGCAACGGACCTGGCGGGCTTGCTGGAGGGCCCTAGCTACACGAAACCACCCAGCTGGCGAGGGCTGGATGTGCCGGAAATCTTGCTGAGCGGGCACCACGAGAGGATCGCCTCCTGGCGGCGCGAGCAGGCAATAGCCAAGACGCGACTCCGACGGCCGGAGCTGCTGCCGGAGGCCGAGCTGGAACCACCCACCTAGGCGCGGCGGCGTGATCATGGACAGGCTGACTTGAGATGGAGACGAATCTGCCGTGGACCGCGCGGTCGCTGGATTCACTGATTCGTGGCGCCACTGACCGGATTCCGGTGCGCTCCACCGATGCGAAGTCGGGTGCGTCGTTCGAAAAGCTGATCATCGACGGGCGTCCCTGTTTTCTCAAGTTGTTATCGGCCCGAGACGACTGGCTGATGCGCGTCACTGGCAACACCACACATTGGGAATTTCAAGTGTGGCAGGCCGGTCTCTACCACAGCGTGCCATCCGTAATTGATCATGCCATGATCGGCATGGCGCTCGACGAGTCCGGCGATCTACCGCGTCTGGCCATGCTGATGCATGATCGGTCGGCAGATCTGGTCCCGCCTGGCGATGACGTCATCCCGGCCACGCAGCATGCCAGTTTCGTTCGACACCTAGCGCTGATGCATGCGGCCAACCTGGGCTGGCAGGACGACCTGGGTCTCTACCCGCTGGTCCGTCGCACTCTGATGTTCGCACCGGCAACCATTGCGCCCGAACTAGCGCGGGACGATGCGCCGTTGACGCTGCGCGTCGCCGAGCGGGGTTGGAAGTTGCTCCCGGAGCGGGATGCTGCACTATTCGAGCTGGTGAGTGCAGTGCATAGCGATCCGACGACCTTGGCCGGCCTGGTCGCCGAGACGCCGCAGACCTTTATCGCGGGGGACTGGAAGATGGGCAACCTCGGCACCCGACAGAGCGGTGAGACGGTGTTGCTGGACTGGGCCTATCCGGGGGAGGCGCCACCCGCCTGGGAGCTGGCCTGGTATCTGGCCCTGAACCGGACACGGATACCGGAGAGCAAGTCCGACACCATCGGGCGCTACCGGCGTTCACTCGAGCGCGCTGGGATCGATACAGATAGCTGGTGGGACCGGCAGCTCGACCTGTGCCTACTGGCCATGGCAGCCACGATGGGCTGGGAGAAGGCGGTCGGGGACGCCGACGAGCTCGCCTGGTGGTCAGAGCGGGCTCAGGAAGCTGCAGCGCGCTGGCTCTAATGTGATCGACTCCGAGCGCGCGATCCGCATGGCGCGCAGCGAGCAATCAAATACAGCGCGAGCAGCAAGCCAAAAAAGTGGCCAAAAACACCAGTGCGCACGGTGGCATGCAGTCGCTGTTACGACATGCGGAGTTCTAATGTGGCTGCGTGGCGACAATTTCGTTGACCCCCGCCCAGCTGGCGACAAGGTCAACTGTTGCGCTCAAGGCCTTGATGGCCGTCACTGGCCTGATCTTGATCGGCTACTTGCTGGCCCACATGTATGGCAATCTCAAGATCTTTGCCGGCGCCGAGGCGTTCAATGAGTACGCCCACCACCTGCGAGCACTCGGCGAGCCGCTCCTGCCACACACCGGTGCGCTCTGGATCATCCGGGTTGTTCTCCTCATCAGCGTGCTGGGTCACATGTACGCCGCATTCAACCTGTGGTCGCGGGCGCATAAGGCACGCGGCGGTACCAGGCGGTACTACAGCCACAAGTCACGTACCGGGGTCCAACGGACCTATGCCTCATTCACACTGCGCTGGGGCGGTGTCGTCATCTTGCTGTTCGTGATCTATCACTTGCTGCACCTGACCTGGAACATCATCCACCCGGGCGGCGCCGCCGCTGAGCCGTACGACCGGGTGGTGAACGGCTTCCAGATCTGGTCCGTGGTCCTGGCGTACACGATCGCGATGATCGCGGTTGGCTTCCATGTCCGGCACGGCACGTGGAGCGCTCTGACCACCCTTGGAGCCAACACGTCGAGCCTCGCCCGACGACGTCTCAACGTGCTTGCGTACGCGGTGGCCGGGCTGGTCACGGTTGGCTTCCTGCTCCCTCCCTTTGCCATCTTGTTCGGGTTCGTGAGCTGATGGGCGATGGCATCCAAACCCCCTGATGTGCACGTGACCAACTCGGAGCTTCTTGACTCGCTCGATGCGGACTCGTTCTATGTCGAAGGCGCCGATATCGCTGATACCAAGGCCCCGAAGGTGCCCATTGACCGGCGCTGGGAGGAGCGACGCTTCCGTGCCAGGCTGGTCAATCCGGCGAACCGTCGCAAGTTGAGTGTGATCATCGTCGGTACTGGACTGGCTGGATCCTCGGCGGCGGCGACTCTTGGCGAGGCGGGCTATAACGTCACCTGTTTCTGCTACCAGGACTCACCGCGGCGCGCACATTCGATCGCCGCCCAAGGCGGCATCAACGCCGCTAAGAACTACCGCAACGACGGCGACTCGGTCTATCGGTTGTTCTACGACACGGTCAAGGGTGGGGACTTCCGGGCTCGTGAGTCCAATGTTTACCGGTTGGCCGAGGTAAGCGTTGAGATCATCGACCAGTGCGTCGCCCAAGGGGTGCCGTTTGCGCGGGAATACGGCGGCCTCCTCGACAACCGGTCATTTGGCGGCGTCCAGGTATCGCGAACCTTCTACGCTCGCGGCCAGACTGGGCAGCAGCTGCTGATCGGGGCGTACCAGGCATTGGAGCGTCAGATCGCTGCTGGCACGGTTGAGATGAATACCCGGCACGAGATGCTCGAGCTCATCGTGGTCGATGGCAGAGCGCGGGGAGTGGTCATCCGCGACATGGTGACGGGTGCGATCGAGACTCACTTTGCAGACGCGGTAGTGCTTGCTACCGGTGGCTACAGCAATGTGTTCTTCCTTTCCACCAACGCCATGGGGTGCAACGTCACAGCCACCTGGCGGGCGTACCGGAAGGGTGCGTACTTCGCGAACCCGTGCTTCACCCAGATCCACCCCACGTGCATTCCAGTAAGCGGTGACTACCAGTCCAAGCTGACGCTGATGAGTGAGTCATTGCGCAACGACGGCAGAATCTGGGTGCCTAAGAGCGGGGAGGACAAACGCGACCCTCGAGAGATCCCCGAGCAAGATCGCGACTATTACCTGGAGCGCCTATATCCATCCTTCGGGAACCTGGTACCGCGCGACATCGCCTCTCGTGCGGCCAAGAACGTCTGCGACGAAGGCCGGGGCGTCGGGCCCGGCGGCCTCGGCGTATACCTTGATTTCGCCGCCGCGATAGCACGGCTCGGCCGCCCGACGGTGGAAGCCAGGTACGGCAACCTCTTCCAGATCTATGCCCAGATCACCGGCGACGATCCGTACCAGACGCCAATGCGGATCTACCCTGCCGTGCACTACACGATGGGCGGGCTCTGGGTCGACTACGACCTGGCGAGCAGCATTCCCGGACTCTATGTCACCGGTGAAGCCAATTTCTCCGACCACGGGGCTAACCGGCTGGGCGCCAGCGCCTTGATGCAGGGCCTGGCCGACGGCTACTTCGTGCTACCGAACACGATCAGCGACTACCTAGCCGACGGGCCGTTTCCCCAGGTTGACCAATCGCATCCGGCCGTGACCGAGGCTGTCGAGGCGGTGAGGGCACGGATCAACACGCTGCTGTCGGTGAATGGCAGCCGGACCGTGGATTCCTTCCACAGGGAGCTCGGGCGCCTCATCTGGGACTACTGCGGGATGGAGCGGAGCGAAGAGGGCCTGCGCAAGGCGCTCACTCGGATCCGCGAGTTGAAGAAGGAATACTGGTCCGACGTTAGGGTGCTCGGCACGAACGAGGAGCTCAACCAGGCGCTGGAGCGGGCCGGTCGGGTTGCGGACTTCTTCGAGCTCGGCGAGTTGATGTGCATCGATGCGCTGGTCAGGCGCGAGTCGTGTGGCGGCCACTTCCGGGTGGAGAGCCAGACCCCAGACGGCGAGGCGTTGCGGAACGATGCCGAGTTCGCGTACGTGTCTGCCTGGGAGTTCGGCGGCGATGACCGGCGGCCGATCCTGCACAAAGAGCCGCTGGTCTATGAGTACGTCGAAATGAAACAGCGGAGCTACAAATGAACGTCACGCTTCGAGTCTGGCGACAAGCCAACGGGCGGGCTAAAGGCAAGATGGCGATCTACCGGGTTAATGACATCTCCGAGGACATGTCGTTCCTGGAGATGCTGGACGTGCTGAATGAGCGATTGACTTTGCAGGGCGACGATCCCATAGCCTTCGACAGCGACTGCCGGGAAGGCATTTGCGGAATGTGCGGTCTGGTGATCAATGGCGTCGCGCACGGCCCGCAGCAAACCACGACATGCCAGCTACACATGCGCTCGTTCTCCGACGGGGACGTAATCGACGTCGAACCATGGCGAGCCGACCCATTCCCGGTGATCAAAGACCTGGTCGTGGATCGCAGCGCATTCGATCGAATCATCCAGGCCGGTGGGTACATCTCCGCGCCTACCGGCACCGCACCAGATGCGCATGCCACGCCGGTGCCCAAACGGGATGCTGACCGAGCGTTCGACGCGGCGACCTGCATTAGTTGCGGTGCCTGCGTCGCAGCCTGTCCCAACGGCTCGGCGATGTTGTTTACTGCCGCGAAGATCACCCACCTCGGCCTGCTGCCGCAAGGACAGCCAGAGCGCTACTCGCGGGTGGTTGGGATGGTGGCCCAGCATGATGCGGAGGGGTTCGGTGGCTGCACCAACATCGGTGAGTGCACGGCAGTCTGCCCCAAGGCCATTCCATTCGAGACGATCTCCAGGCTCAACCGGGACCTGATCAGCGCTCTGACCCACGGCGGCTCCCACTGGCCTAGGGCGGCTCCTAAGGGAGAAACCGAGGTGGATGAGGAGGACTGACCTAGATCGTCAAGACGATAAGTAGCGCGGCGGCCGAGCCGAGCAGCGCGCCGCCGTAGGACAGCACAGCGATCGGCACCTCCCATCGGAGCTGGAGCCCGTCATGGAGGGTGTATCTGAACCGGTGTGCCGAGTGGAACAGCATGACGACGAGCAGACCCAGCAGAACCAGCCGCGTGAGCCAGTGGCTGACAACGGCATCCAGGTAGTTGTAGTCAGGCCGGACCCATCCGAGGGGGATGGCTAGCCCGAACAGCAGAATCAGGATGGGCAGGAACACCGCAGCGGCCACGCCGCCCGCGCTGAACAACAGCCACACAATTGGTTCGATGTGTCGTTTGGTCATCGGAGGACCAACCAGGCGATGAACGCCGATACGACGACGAGTCCCGCGTACTGCGAGGCGATCACCATCGCCGCCGGCACCTGCCGGCCGCCAACGCGAACCGCGGTCGCCGCCGGCACGATCCGGCCAGCGACGCGAGCCTCCCGCATGGCCAGCACGCGCCGGCCACCAACGCGAATCGGGGTCGCGTGCGCGGTTAGCACGAACCACGTCATTGTGTGCAACACCAGGAACGCAAGCGCCACGATGTTGATCGCAACGACGACCGGCGACGCAGCCCAATCCATGAATCTCTGGTACGACGCCTCGCCGCGTCCAATGGCAAAGACCATGACCATAAGGAACACCGCGAACCACGCCACAAAGATGCAGCTGAGCTCCCGCATTACGAACACGAAGTATGTCCGCTTCTTCAACCACCACAGCCTGGACACCGGCTGCCGGTACATGACCGGCGCACTCATCGCGCAGCCCGCGGGAGCAGGAACGTCATGAGGTTTTCTTTCGCGGCCTTGAGCTTGTATCGCTGAATAGCACCTGCCGGGTCGACGTGCTTCGGGCATACCGTGGTGCATTCACCGACGAATGTGCAGCCCCACACGCCTTCCTTCTCAATGAGCACGTCAAGCCGTTCTCGCTGTCCGCGGTCGCGAGAGTCGAGGTCGTACCGCTCCGCAAGCGCGATGGCAGCGGGCCCGATGAAGTCCGGCTCGAGGCCGTAGATCGGACAGGCGGCATAGCAGAGCATGCAGTTGATGCAGTTGCTGAACTGCTTGTATTCCGCAAGCTCTTCCGGGGTCTGGAGGTATTCGCCGTCGATGACCGTCACGTCATCGTCTCGGATGATCCACGGCTTGACCCGCGGCAGCTTCTCCATGAAGTCCTCGATGTCGACGACCAAATCACGGACGATGGGGAAGTTGCTCAACGGCTCCACCCGTACCGGGCCAGGTGCGTAGTCGGTGAGGAAGGTGGCACAGGTCAGCTTCGGCTCGCCCTCGACGTTCATGCCGCAGCTGCCGCAGATACCCATGCGACAGGACCAGCGATACGAAAGGCTGCTATCGACGTGGTCCTTGATGTAGTTCAGTCCGTCGAGGACTGCCCAATCCTTTCTCAGCGGCACGTCGTACTCGGCAACAGTGGGCACCGAGTCCGGGCCGGGCGTGTACCGCGTCACTTGCATTCTGATGCTGTCGGCCATATGTAGCTACCTCCCGTACACCCGCTCGCCGGGTGGCCATCGCGTGATTGTCACCGGCAAACGCTCGATCCTGACAGAACCGTCCGAGTCACGATAGGCCAGCGCATGGTTGAGGAAGCGTGTGTCGTCGCGAGTTGTGAAGTCGGTCCGCTGATGGGCGCCGCGGGACTCCTCACGTTGCACCGCGGAATGCAGGATGGTCTCGGCGATGTCGAGCATGTTCGCCAATTCCAGAGCAGCGACCAGCTCGGTGTTGAATGCAGAGGTCTGGTCGTAGAGCTGGATTCGGTCGAGTCGCTGCTGCAACTCAGCCAGCTGGTCGACGCCTTTGGCCAATGAGTCGCCGGAACGGAAGATCCCTGCGCTGTCCTCCATAGTTGACTGCATCTCTTCGCGGATATCGGCGATCTGCTCATGACCCCTGTCGGGCGACCGCATCTGTTCCAGCCGACGCACTTCGTCGTCGGCCTGGCGCATCACGGCGGGGGATGGCTGCTTGGCGCTGGTGGCGTATTCTGCCGCCGCCCTGCCTGCGCGGGCGCCGAACACCAGGCACTCCGGCAGCGAGTTGGAGCCCAGCCGGTTCGCGCCGTTGATGGTCACGCACGCGGTCTCTCCGGCCGCAAACAACCCGTCGATCGGAGTCGCACCATTGATGTCTGTGTGCACCCCTCCCATCATGTAGTGCACGACCGGGCGGACCGGGATGAGTTCGGTGACCGGATCAATGCGCTCGTACTGCATACACAGTTCTCGCACCATTGGAAGCTTGGTGTCGATCAGCTTCGCCCCGAGATGCCGGAGGTCGAGATGAACGATCGGCCCGTACGGGGACTCGATGGTGCGGCCCTTCTCGACCTCATGTACGAAGGCCTGCGACAGTCGGTCACGCGGTCCGAGCTCCATGCTGCGTAGTACCGGCGTGGGTTCCGGCTTGCCCAGGTCGTAGTCCTGGAGGTAGCGGTAGCCGTCCTTGTTGAGCAGCCAACCGCCCTCGGCGCGCGTCGCCTCGGTTATGAGGATGCCGGTGAATGGAAGCCCCGTGGGGTGGTATTGGACGAATTCCATGTCCTTGAGCGGTGCACCTGCACGGTAGGCCAGTGCCATGCCGTCACCGGTGCAGATGTTGGCGTTGGTCGTGAACGGGAAGACCTTGCCCGAACCGCCGTTGCAGAGTACGACCGACTTCGCGGTGATGACCTCGATCCGGCCGCTCATCAGCTCGATAGCCACGACTCCGTGCACGCGTCCGTCATCGACCAGGAGCCGTGTGACGAACCATTCGTCGTACCGGGTGATGTCTGTGTATTTCAGGGACGTCTGGAAAAGCGAATGCAACATGTGGAAGCCGGTCTTGTCGGCGGCGAACCAAGTGCGCATGTTCTTCATGCCGCCGAAGGCGCGTACGGCGATCCGCCCGTCTGGTTCACGGCTCCATGGACAGCCCCAGTGCTCCAGCTGGAGCAGCTCGCGCGGAGCTTCCTGCACGAATGCCTCCACCGCATCCTGATCACAGAGCCAGTCGCTACCTGAGATGGTGTCGTACGCGTGCTCGTCGAGGGTGTCGCCCTCCGCTATCGCGCCGGCTGCTCCACCCTCGGCAGATACCGTATGGCTGCGCATCGGATAGACCTTCGAGACCACCGCAACGCTGAGACTTGGATTGGTCTCGGCGATGGCTATCGCCGCCCGCAGTCCGGCTGCGCCGCCCCCCACGAGCAGTACGTCATGGGCTGCAGTCGCGCCTTCACTCACCACAAAACTCCTCGTCCACAGATCCTTGCGGCGTGCCACTGGCCTGCCGTGGCACGCTGCCGTCGTGGAACTTTACACGCGACGCCCGGCGATTGCCCTACTGAGATAGCCTTCGGCCGGCCGCCTCGATCAGACCAAGCTGGGGATGGGCGAAACCCCCCTCATCGTCATCGACGGTCAATGAGTACGGAGACTCGTCGGCGTAGAAGAGGTGGACCGTGATCATCATCCGATCCTGCAGCACGGTCAATCCGACGCTCTCGTAGTAGGCGTTGGGTGCGGAGCCGTCTAACCGATAGGCGACTTCAGCGACCTCGGCCTGGGCGGGATCGGCAGGCACCGGGGTCCAGTCCACGCTGGGCCGCAGCCCGCGAATGTCACGCGGCGGCTCCCTGCTCGCGGCGCAGCTTATGACCCAGTTTTCAAAGATCGACTTGGCCCGCTGGGCAGCACTCGGGTCAGCGAATTGCAGCGCGACGGCGTAGCGATCCGGCTCGTCCTCCAGCGAGGAGCGCGGGAATGGTCGATCACCGGACGGATAGCGAGTCCGAAAACTGCGGCTCTTGATGGCCGACGCACCGAGGGTTTCCAAGGGCTGCGGCTGGCAGATCGACAGGTGATCCAACGAGCGGGCGTTGCGGTCGTCTTCAAGCACCTTCCCGCCGCCGATGGGGGGCGGCAGGTCGGCAGCGGTGATCAGGTTTGCGTCGGTGATTGTGCGTTTCGGGGAAAGGCTGTCGCTGGTCGGGCCGGGCGTCGGTCCGGTCACCGGGTTGGGCCAGGAGCATTGCGCCAGCAGCAGACAACTGGCTATCGCTGCCGCCGCGCCGAGCCGACGAAGCGTCTGGCGCGTCAGTGGCGCGAGGTGGGCACGGTCCGGTGGAGACGTCACGGGCATCATTGTGCGGCACCTGCCGCCAGGCTTGACGACGATTTCGTCTTGCCTCGTCAGATGTGGCAGACTTGACCGCTGCTGTCCTGACTACGACACCTGCCACAGGGGGAGCGTTCGCTGCGGGACTGAGTTCATCTAGATGTGAGACCTTGGTGACCTGTGGCACCAGCGAGGAAGTCTTCATGAGCAAGCTCATCAACGAGCTCGACCAAGCATCGATTCGCAGCGATCTTCCCGCCTTCCGTCCAGGCGATACCGTCAAGGTTCACGTCAAGGTCGTCGAGGGCACTCGCTCCAGAATCCAGGTCTTCACCGGTGTGGTGATCTCTCGCGCAGGCGATGGCGTCCGGGAATCATTCACGGTCCGCAAGGTGAGCTTCGGGGTAGGGGTGGAGCGTACTTTTCCACTGCACAGCCCGATCATCGACAAGATCGAGGTGGAACGTCGCGGCGACGTACGCCGGGCGAAGCTCTACTACCTGCGAGGCTTGCGCGGCAAGGCAGCCAAGATCAAGGAAAAGCGCGACGCCAGCTGATTTGCCGGTGGTTGCAGCATGGCGAACCGGTGGCTCAAGCCAGAGCCGCGACGCGCGTTGCAGCAGGTCAGCCAGCCCCAGCCGGAGCAGCTCGATTCCAAGGACTCCGATCCGGAGCACCTCAGCTTTTCCCAGCATGTGCTGGCCTTCTTCAAGGAATTGACGGCCGTCGTCGTCGGCGCAGTCATTGTCGCCTCGCTACTGCGTGGGTTTGTCGGTCAGATGTTCTTGATCCCGTCGGTCTCGATGGAGAACACGCTGCAAGTGCACGACCGAGTCCTTGTGGAGAAGGTCACTCCGGTCAAGCGTGGCGAGGTGATCGTCTTCGAGGATCCGGGCGGCTGGCTCACTGGGACGACCCCGCGCGAGCGGGGTCCCATTGGCAAAGCCTTCCAATTTGTCGGAGTGCTGCCCGATACGAGTACCGAGCATCTGATCAAGCGGGTAATCGGCCAGCCGGGAGATCGGGTGGTCTGCTGCGACGAAGCCGGTCGTGTGACAGTCAACGGGCACGCCCTCGATGAGAACGCCTACCTCGTCATCGCACCTTACGGCGCGCCGATACGGCCATCGGCGATCAAATTCGATGTGGTCGTCCCGGCTGGTCACTTCTTTGTGATGGGTGACAACCGCGATCACAGCCGCGACTCGCGGTGTCATCTGAATGACGTGCAAGTGGGGCTTGCCAAGGGTCAGAATGCATTAGTGTCGGAAGATCTGGTCGTTGGCCGCGCGATTGCTGTGGTTTGGCCTTTCGACCGCCGACACC
>JAICEV010000034.1 GCA_025923975.1 Propionibacteriaceae bacterium | reverse complement strand
CGGGATGACCGGCACCGCGCTCACCGAGGCCAGCGAGTTTCAGAAGATCTACGGTCTCGGCGTGGTGCCAATCCCGACGAACATGCCGATGATCCGCGGCGACCAGCGCGATCTGATCTACCGAACCGAAGAGGCCAAGTTCGAGGCGATCGTGCAGGACGTGGCCGAGCGACACGAGAAGGGCCAACCGGTACTCATCGGCACCGCATCCGTAGCGAAATCCGAAATTCTGTCGGGGATGCTGAAGCGTGCCGGAGTCAAGCACGAGGTGCTCAACGCTAAGCAGCATGAGCGTGAAGCGGCGATCATCGCAATGGCGGGCGCCAAGGGTGCGGTCACCGTCGCCACCAACATGGCCGGCCGCGGCACGGACATCATTCTGGGTGGGAATGCCGAGTTCCTCGCGGACAAGAAGCTGCACGACTCAGGCATCGACGCACTCGAGAGCTCCGAGGAGTACGAGAAGCTCTATCCCGAACTCCTGAGGGAACTTGAAAAGGAAACCCAGGCTGGGCACGACGAAGTAGTCGAGCTTGGCGGTCTCTACGTCGTCGGATCGGAGCGGCACGAATCACGCCGCATCGACAACCAGCTCCGCGGCCGGTCCGGCCGGCAAGGCGATCCCGGGCTGAGCCGGTTCTACCTCTCCCTGGGTGATGACCTGATGCGGCTTTTCAAGTCCGACATCGTGGACTGGGTGCTGCAGGCCCTCAAGATGCCAGACGATGTGCCGATCGAGAACAAGCGCGTGACAGCCTCGATTGCCAGCGCTCAGAGCCAGGTCGAGGCGCAGAACTTCGAAATCCGCAAGAACCTTCTGAAGTACGACGATGTGATGAACCGCCAGCGGCACGCGGTGTACAACGATCGTCGCAAGGTGCTGGAGGGCGCCGACGTCGAGTCGCGACTGCGGGCCACCGTCGACACAGTCATCGAGCAGTACGTCATCGGAGCGACCGAGGGCTTCGCCGAGGACTGGGATCTGGAGCAGCTGTGGAGCAACATGAACACGCTGTATCCGGTGTCCCTGGTACGCAGCGACTATGAGGAGCGCGACGACCTCGACAGGCAGATGCTCATCGATGACTTCAAGGCCGACGCCCAGGCTGCGTACGACAAGCGGGAGGAGAGCCTCGGCGAGGATGTCATGCGAGAGCTGGAACGCCGCGTGCTGTTGACTGTCCTGGACCGCAAGTGGCGCGAACATCTCTACGAGATGGATTACCTCCGCGAGGGCATTGGCCTACGGGCCATGGCGCAGCGTGATCCGCTGGTGGAATACCAGCGTGAGGGCGGCGACATGTTCAACGCCATGATGGAAGCTTTCATGGAGGAGGTCGTCGGCTACGTCTTCCACCTTGACGTCGAGGTTCAACAGGCACCCGCGGTCGGCGTTGTCAGCGATGCCGATGGCCAGCCGATCCAGATCGGAGCCGGCCGGACCGATGGTGGCAGTCCAAACGGCCACGATCGCGCCGGCCGACACCTTGTGGAGTCTGGGCCGGACCCGGACGGGCCAGGCGTAGCGGTGCACCCGGTCGATGATGATGACGAGTCTGAACCTGCTGCAGAGTTGATGGACGAACCAGTTGCAGCCGCGCCGAAGGTGAAGGCCAAGGGCCTCGCCGGCCAGAGCAGTTCGCGTACCCCGCTCAGCTACTCTGCTCCGGCGGAGGACGGCTCGGTCAGAACGACCGGCCAGACGGGGGACAAGGCTGACAACCCCTACGCGAACGTCGGCCGCAACGCGCCGTGCCCATGCGGCTCGGGCAAGAAGTTCAAGATGTGCCACGGACGGCCGGGCGCCGTCTAGTGGTGCCGCACGAGCGGCTTGGGTAGCACTTGTGGGAAATCGCTGAAGCCGTTCGCTATGCCCGCTCGTTCATGAGTCGCTTCCGTTTCGCGATCGCTAGCGCGGCCGCCGCCGGTGTCGTGATCGCTGGCGGCATTGGCCTCGCGGCTGTTCTTCGCGGTGCGGAGTCGGATCGGGTCACGACCGGCTCCGTCGCTACTGAGTCTCCGGCGCCCTCGCCAACGGAGACGACCGCGTCGCCCGAGAAGTCCGCCGACCCGCTGACTGGCGGTGAGATGAGCGATCATGGGGTGATCGCCGCCAAGGTAGAGAACATCGCAGCGGCCAGACCCCAGGTGGGGTTGAGCCAAGCTGACATCACTTTCGTACAAGAGGTGGAAGGCGCCCAGACTCGACTCATCGCGGTCTACCACTCCAGGTTCCCGAAGCGTCTGGGACCGATCCGCAGCGCTCGCAGCACCGACGTGCAGCTGCTGCCGCTGTTCGGTAAACCGGGTTTTGTCTATTCCGGCGCAAACTCCTCGGTTCAGCGGAAGATCAACAAAGCCTCTGTCGTGCCGATCCGACGCACGACCCGCGACAATAGCCGGGCGGCGCCGCATAACGTCTTTGTGAACCTGGCCAAGATCGCGAGATCGACAAATCTGGGCAAGGCGACCTCTATTGGCTGGACCTTCAGCGAGACTGCGCCTGGAGGTAGCGCGGCCAAGACCGTCGAGGTGCGGGTGGGCCGCGACACGTTCGACTTCGAATACGCCTCAGGCCGATACACCGTGCGCTGGAACGGATCTCGGTACGCCGACGGGGACAGCGACACGATAACCAAGGCGGACAATGTCGTGATCATGAAGGTGCACAACCGTCCAGACGGCAACAGTGATGTTCGGGGTGCGCAGTCGGTTCAGTCCGACACGGTGGGCAAGGGTGCGGTGGCGATCTACCGTGACGGGAGGAAGCTCGAGGGCAGGTGGGAACGAACGAAAACCTCCGCGCCGCTTAAGTTCACCGACCAGTCCGGCAAGCCGATCGCCCTCAAACCCGGTCAGACCTGGGTTGCGCTCGCCGGCTAGGTTGCGGACAGATCAAGGCGGTGGCAAGGTGACCCCGAACCCGGTCAGTGCCAGACGAAGCAACACCTGCCCAGGCCGCAACAAGTCGGCGATCTTGGCAGCGGCGAGTACTTCCAGCTCAGCCAGTCGAGCGCGGTAGGCATTCGTTCCTTCCAGCCGCGCCCGCTGCAGCTCGGCAACATTGAGCCAGACTTTTCCTCGAGCCTCACGGAGGAAACGTCGTGAGCTCAGCCGATTCGCCGGCGTAAGAATCCGATCCAGCAGGCTGCGGGCGCCCCCGATCGCATGATCCTCCTCCGCCACCCGTCGGGCCAAGATGCGGTCGATGCGTTCATGATCACGACGACGCCTGTCGATCAGCACAGGGTCTTCGAAATCATGATCAGTGATCACTGAGAGAGTCGCGGGCGGCAGGTCGAAATTGATGTGCGCGTTCATGCCTAGGAGCAGGTGAACGATGGTGGGTAGCTTCGGATCCGCCTGGAATGCGAGTCGCCAGGGCCGCGGCACCTGGCCGCCAGCCTGATCAGCGTCATGCGCCACGATGAAGAGGTCCGCAAAAGCGATATCCCAGCGCACTACCCAGTCGGGGTCCTCGAAAAAGGCATCCCGAACCGCATCCCCGACCGCCTGCGTGGTCCGCTGATAGGTCGTGATGAAGGTGCGGCGGTGTACCTGATCATGCGACAACGCATCAATCCGTTGCTGGAGCTGCTCGACGACCTCATCGATTGTCGATGCCGGTTCGCGGGTAGGGCCAGCGTGCATGGTGTCAGTCTTCCGTCACACCATCCGATGAGGAAGTATCGGGCCATGGCGGGACGAGGGCAGCGGTTAGCGTTCGATCCTGTTGCGGTCGGTCGCAGCGAGTGCGACGCCTGGGCTGCCTACTATCGCCGCGACTGGCCTCGGTTCCTGGCCGGAGCGCTCGGCATGGTGCGGTATGGCTTCAGTCTTGGCATTTTCGGAAATCTCAAAGCGGCCTGGCATGTGATGCGAGCAAACCAAGTCTGGGCTCCGTATCCGAACAACGATCCAGGAGCCGCCCGACAGCACATGACCCGGTTCTATCGGATGGTCGAGCGGGCTGGCCGGCTCAGCATCGATCCGCGGATCGCGGCCGAGCTAGAGGTGGCCTGGTGGCAGACCCACCGGGCGCATTCACATGCACAGGCCACCGACGAAGACTTGCTTGGCGCGTTGGTCGGGCTCTATTGCTACGTCTACCAGGCCGATCCGGCCGACGTGCGCCGGGCTGCCGAACTGAGGGTGCAGGCCATGGCTCTCTCCGACGCTTGGGTTGCCGGGGGGTGCCGGTTGGACGATCCGACGCTCGCCCAAGAGCGTCTGGCGCTGGTGGCCTCCTTCACCGCACTGCGCGAAGCTCGCGACCGCGGCACCCTGGCCAACAGTCTGCCGCGATGAAATTGGCCTTGCTCACGAAGAGTTCTGGTACAGCCTCGAGATGGTTATCCACAGATTGGTCCTGGGAGGTTACGCGATAACGCTTTCGTGGACTCCGGTACTTTGCCATTGCCAACGGAGGAAGTTGATCTGACGAAAGGCTGGGCGAGCAGATGGCACATGAACGAGAGGCAAGTGTCGAACGGATCATTGTCTTCAGCGACGGCGTTGTCGCGATCGCAATTACGCTCCTGATCCTCCCGCTGACAGAAATCCACCAGGCCGAAGACGCGACCCTCGCCGACATCGTTGTTGAGAATGGCGGAGAACTCGGAGCCTTCGCGCTCTCATTTGCCGTCATCGCCAACTACTGGACGATTCATCACGACCTCTTCCGGCCACTCCGGCGCCACAACGGGCGCATCATCTTGCTGAACATGTTCTGGCTTGCCGCGATCGTCTTTCTACCTTTTCCGACCGCGCTGATCGCGGATGGCATCGACGATGGCTTTGCGGCGTTGTACATCGGCACGTTACTGGCCGTCTCCGTGCTTAACCTCCTCATCGCTAACTACCTCGACCATCACCCGGAACTCACCGATGGCGAGGCAGCGGCTGAGAGTCGCCAATATGTTGTCGCGAGTGCCTTCAGCGTTGGCGCAATCCTTATCGCCCTGATCATTTCGCTCTTCTCACCCAGCATCGGCCTGTTTGGGTTGCTCCTGCTCATCCCCGCACAGGTGATCGCCGGGCGAGTGAACCGTGTCGGGAAGGTCAACGCCTGAAGTCAATGAATGGCGACGAGGATGGCCATCCTCGGTCGCACGCGGGCGTTGTCGCCTCACATGAACGGAGGCGCCGAGCTTTGGCGCTCGATCAGCCAGCTGACCTCGTTGGCCGAATCAGCCGCCCAGCGGCGCGCGGCCACTCTAATTGGGATGATCGTCAGCCAGCACAGCTGCGCAGTGACAGGCGAGGCCAGGTACGCGACCGGCACGGACGCGAGGACGATCACCGCCGGCGACAGACCGATAACGAGCGCTCCCTGAACCTCGCGGGCACTCGGTTCGGCGAGGAATAGCTCGCGCCGGTACGCGAGCAGATACACGAGAATGTGGAGCCCTGAGGCGACGGCGATGTTGACCGCCAGAAACGCCGTCGGGAGCGGGAGGTCCTCAACGCCGGGGTCTCCGACCGAGTTGGTGCTGAACGGAATGACTACGATCAACGCGATAAGCACCAGGTTTGCGACGATCGTCGGTTGATCGACGGCTGCGAGCGTCCGCACGAGTCGGTGGTGGGCGAGCCAGTAGCTGGCGATTACCGCGAAGCTGATCCCGAACGCGAGAAACTGCGGTCCGACGGCGTCCCAGAGCGCAGGGAGCCCCTCCCATGCCGATGACGGCTCTGGGATCTCCAGAGTCGTGACGAGCAGCGTGAGGGCGAGGGCGTACGTCGCGTCGAAGAAGCCGATGGCACGGCCGAATTCTTGGTCTTCGCGTTGATAGCGAGCGACTTGCCGAGCCATGTGGGCACCCTAGTCGCCGTACGCTCTCCGAACGTCACGTACGCAGGACCAACAGCCTAGAAGTTTTCATGAACATGTACATCAGGCCAGAAGGGAGCGACACCCCGCACCCAAGAGCGTTCCCACGAGATCAAATTCTCCTGATCATGCTGCGAAGTTGATCAACTCCACTTCTCGGCGGCATCAGGCGCGCCAATTCGGTGGACGCGTTACCGAGAACGCGGGTTGCGTTGCTGATCACGTCACCCAACTTTGCTGGGCTGTAATTCGTGACATGGACTGGCCCGACTGATCGTTTCGGCTAGGGGACCGCAAGATTTGCGGATGGAGGCCGCACCGCTCAAGGCGGTGCACGAGGCTCGGGTCAAGATCGTCCTGCTCGATCAATTACCCCAAACATCTCGTTGAGTTTAGTTGTCCACAGATTGCGCTTCGGAGGTTACGCGGCACGGGTTGAATGAGTCAGCCTGGTGGGCGCTGAATCAAGGAGGCCATCATGTTAACGACCACATCGTCGTCGCGTACGTCCAGTGTCCAGTGGCTGATCGAAAGCCGACCGCCGAGTCTCACCTGGGCGCGGCCGTCGCCGCAACAGTCGAACCAGCCACCCCTCGACTTAATTGATCATGAATTTGATCATGCCGATGATACTGCGGCAAACCATCGAGGTTTGCGGGTGAGCACGGCAAAAGCGCGCTGGGCGGCTCGCCCGCGACCCGGGCTGCCTGACGCCCAGGAATGGAGCACAACGCTGGCGTTGGCAGTGATTCAGGCTCTGGTGGGCCGGCGTCCGGTCGCTCAGCTCAATCGCTGGGTGGTCGAGGAGGTGCTGGTGGCGATCAGTATCTATCAGCGTCGCAGCCACTCGCAGCATGGGCGGATCGCCGTCCCGGCCACACTGCGCTCCATCCGGATTCAACACCCCGATCCAGAAGTGGCGGAGGTGTCAGCGCACCTGGCGATTGGCCAGCGATCAGTTGCCATGGCATTCCGTTTGGAAGCCCTGGGCGACCGCTGGCTATGCACAGCTCTTGAGCTCGGCCTGCGGATGGAGCCGCGTGGTGAGCGCCGGCTAGGCAACAACCGACGACTGAATTGAGTAGTGCGCCGCGTGATACATGTGGCGGCCGAACTCGACAAACTGACCAACGTCGTCGTACGCGAGGCGGTCGACGGTCAGGCACGCCGCCGGTGTCTCCTCATCGAGGAGTTCCGCCTCCTCCTCGGTCATCAGCCGGGCGGAGATCTGCTGATGGGCGATCTTGAGGTTGACGCCGAGAGCTCGCAGGCAGGCGTAGAGGCTATGACTCTGCAACTCGTCCTCGGTGAGCTCAAAACGAGTTGGCAGGTAGTTGGTGAGGATCGCGAGCGGGACGTCATCGGCCAGCCGTAGCCTTCTGATCTTGATGAATTCCGTGTCGGAAACGGCCGCGGCGGCGATGGCATCCCGAATGTCCTGATCTGGCGTGCCGACGGAAAATTCGAGTAGCCGCGTGCTCGGAATCTTGCCAGCCTTGAGGATGTCCTCGTTCAGGCTGCTTAGCGCCTCGCTCCGCCGGAACTGTGACCGTACGACCTGGGTGCCGACGCCGCGCTTGCGGACGAGCAGACCCTTCTTGACTAGCTCCTGAATGGCCTGGCGGGCGGTAGGCCGGGAGAGGCCCAGCCGGCTGGTGAGAGACAGCTCGTTCTCGAGGCGATCTCCAGGGGCGAGGGCGCCAGTATTGATGGCGTGCTCAATGGACTGCGCTAGCTGGTAGTAGAGGGGGACGGGGGAGTTCCGCTCGAGGGTGATATCGAGCTCGCGCACCGGTGGCGCCTCTGTCATGCACGAAGCATAGAGGCCGGGAGCTGGGTTCTATAGGGCATAACGTCCTTTTGTCAGAACAAATTTATCGAGCTAGCGTAAGCCAGCGCCGGGTCTGGGCCGACTCAGCCATCGCCTCAATGATCTCGGCCGCCCGAAGCGCATCCTCCACGGTTGCTCCCCGCGGCTTACCGGTCGCAATCGATTGGAGAAACCGATGCACCTCGACGACCTTGAGGTCGTCGTAACTCATGGCGATACCTGATCCGGGCTGGAACCGGGAGAACTCGCCGTCACCGCGTGTCACGTATCGAGTCACAAAGGAAGCATTCTGATAGCCCTGATCGACGCATAGCTGGAGCTCGCCCATCCGCCTGAAGTCCCACGAGAGGGCGCCTCGATCACCGTGGATCTCGATGCCGTAGGTGCACTGCTCGCCGACCGAAGCCCGGCTGGACGCGAGTATTCCGCGGGCGCCTCCCTCAAAGCGCAGCAAGGCGGCGATGTAGTCCTCATTCTCGACTGTGCCCATCGGGCCGCCCGTCGCACGGGTGAAGTGAGACGTGGCCATACTCGCTTCTGGTCGGTGTGTGATGAAAGTGGCGTCGTCGCAGGCGAGCTCGGTGATCTCACCGACGAGGTAGCGACCCAAGTCCACACCATGGCTGGCCAGGTCTCCAAGCACTCCGGAACCGGACCACTCGGTCTTGAACCGCCAGGTCAGCGCGCCCTCCGGATGGGCCGCGTAATCAGCCAACAGCCGGATCGATACGTGGTTGATCCGACCCAGGCGCCCGCCCGCTATCAGCTCCCGGGCGAGCTCTACCGCCGGTACGTTGCGATAGTTGAAACCGGCTGCGGATTGCACCCTGTTGGCATGCACGGCGTCGCAGATCGCCCGAGTATCGGCCAGGTTCCGCCCGGCGGGCTTCTCCACCCAGAGGTGTTTCCCTGCCTCCGCGGCGGCAACAGCCACCTCCCGGTGTATGAAGTTGGGGCCGGTCACGCTTACCGCATCGATGTCGTCACGGGCAATGAGGTCGCGCCAGTCAGAATGCGCATCTCGGAACCCATAAGTGTCAACAGCCATAGTTAGCCTGTCGTCTGTCGCATTGTCGGCCACCGCCACCAGGCTCGGCCTCAGGGGAGCTTCGGGATAGTGCTGGCGCAACCTGATGTAGGCGCGTGCATGTACCTGGCCCATCCAGCCCCAGCCCACGATCCCGACACGTAGCGGGGGCGCATCACTGCCGGTGTGGTCGTTCACCATTTTGGGATCCTATGGGGAGAACAACAGCACCAGGCCCGCGCAGGTGTAACCCACCATTACCAGCAGTAACGGCAATTGCCCACGCACAGCCCGATCCAGCGGCAGCAGGGCAACCGCCTTTTCATGTGCGCAGACGATGCCGAACACATGGCCACCGACAATGGCAACCAGCTGGACCAAGGCAATGGCGGTGGGATGGTTGAAGACTGCGGAGTTCACTCCCATCTCTGCCGACCCGAAGACATTCCAGCCGCGACCAAGGGGGTCGGAGAAGTTGATCGCCGTCCGCTGTCCTTCGACAATGAACAGCGTCGCATAGTGGGCCACCACGTAACCCAGCACAATAGGCAGCAGGGAGCCCACCATCAGTCGTGGGTACGCCGTGGCCGGTCGGTCTCCATAGCGACCCATCCAGGCCGCTCCGAGGCTAAAACTGACGAAGACAATGATGATCATCGCCAGTAGGCCGGCGGTGCCCCACGCGACTGTGGGGAGATCGGAGTTCTGGACACCTTTAATCCACCAGCTGGTGTTGGTGAAGCTGTCGAATGCCGTACTGCCGAGCAGTGCCGCCACCACCGCAGTCGCTCCCGGGGGAGCGTGCCAGGCGTTCAGGCCGGCGAGCGGATTGACCAGCCTCAGCTGATCACCGACCCGCCGCCAGATCGACATCTGGGCGAGCGTGCTTGCGTATGCCTCAAAGGGATCCGCTGCGCCGATCCAGCGCTGCCCGAACACGATTGCGCCCAGCACCAAGATCACCAGCCAGACCAGCGCCCATACCCGCAACACCGCGAGCGTGGTGCGATCCGGCTGCACCAACTCAAGCCAAGCGAATCCGAACAGACCAGCTGCCGCCGGCCACACCCCAACCCGACTCGGCAGGGTGAGAAGACCCTGCTCCGGGTCGACGCGCGCCAACGCGCAGAGGCCGCGATGGATCGTCCGCAGCGGATTAGTTGCTCGCCAGAACTGACCGAGCAGCAGCGAGATCGGAACCAGACCGACCCACATCCACACATAAACGAAGCCGAAGATTGGGTTGGTGAGCAAATCCTGGCCGGCCATCATCGCCAGCCCGGCCCAGGCGTACGTGGCAAGGACCAGTACCCGGGCGATGAGTCGGACGATGGGGTGGTCCACGACTGCCGTCAAGCCTGGCATCGCGTGCCCGCCGACTCGTTCGAAGCGGGGCTCCCGCCAGGCGAAGATCAAGATGACGAAAGAGATCGTCAACGCCAGGACGGCGCCTACGACGACGTAAGAGAACGGCAGCGGAAGGTCGTGCCGGGACGCGATCCCATGCAGCGGTATGAGCATCAAATGGCTGGGCCCGCTAGCGCGCGTTCAAGATCACGATGATCTTCCCGAGATCGTGAGACTCCACTTCGAAGCTGCCAGGTTCGGAGAGGGTGAACGAGCCTTTGGCCGGTTCGCCAGCACGTACCGGTAGCTCGTAGCCATCCCCGCCAATGTGCGCATGAATCTCATCGTCGGTATCGCTGCTGACATTCAAGATCACCTCTTGGCCCACCCGGACATTGATCTTTTCTCCGCTCGGCACGGTCTTTCCGTTGGAGATGTCGATGTTGATAGTCAGTGCGTAATCAGCAGTAAGCGATGGTGAGCTGGCGGCCGCGGATGGTGGCGAGGTGGTAGGAGCGGAGGGTTCGCTGGGACTGCTGACAGGCGTCTGTGGGCTCGCTGCCGCCTCAGGGTCGGCGCTGCTGGTACACCCGCTCAGCAGCAGAGCCAAGCTCACAACCGCGCAGATCAGTGCTCCATTCGCAGCCCTTGCGCTCATCGCCTCTGGCAGCCTTTCTCCGTACGCCTGACCCCAACGAGTTCGGGAACGGGTTGTGACGGGGCCACGATTTCATTAATCCTGTACGAAGCTGCGTGCGACCCGGTTCCCGGCCCAGGAAAAGGGTGGATCCGATTGGTCACGGTGCCAGTGCGGTGTTCAATTGCTCGCTTCGCGCTCTGTTTGCTCGCTCCGCTCGCGGCGATGTTCGCTGGGCTGCCGCCGTCTTCGTCGGAGCTAACGGAACGAAAAGCGTTGTTCCGCTATCTCCTCCTGCAGATGCGCGAACATCGCGAGTCCGCGGCCAGTAGTACCGTGATTGCTCCAGGGATTTGCACGAGCAGGAGCGCCCCATGCCACAGCGGCTCACACCTCTCGAGGTTTCCTTGCTGGCCCTGGACACAGTCCACACTCCAGGCCATGTAGGTACCGTCGACATCTTCGACTCCGGTCCTGACAGCCTCGACTACGAGCGGCTGGTCGCGCTGATCCGCGAGCGGATCGCCTTCGTGCCGCGATACCGGCAACGTGTCCGTGGAATTCCCGCACGGCTCGCCCCTCCGGTCTGGGTGGACGACGAGAATTTCGACCTCACGTTCCATGTCCGACGGTCGGCGCTGCCGCGGCCGGGCAGTCTGGCGCAGCTACGCGAGCTCGTCGGGCGAGTGATGTCCCGACGGCTCGATACCTCCCGGCCGCTGTGGGAGATGTATCTGGTGGAAGGACTGGAAGGCGATCGGCTGGCGCTGCTGGCCAAGTCCCACTTGTGCTTGGTGGACGGAATCGACACTGTGGAAATCGGCCAGGTGCTGCTGGACTCGACCGCTCGGTCGCACCCGATTCCGGGCACCGGAGACTATCAGGACTCCTGGCAGCCAGCGCCCGAGCCGTCGTCGGTGGAGTTGCTCGCTGGCGCGCTCTGGGAGAGTGCTCAAGACCCAGTGATAGCGATAGAGAACTTGCGTGGTGCGCTGACTAGCGCGCTCGGCGTCGCCGTGGCGGTCGGGGAAGCAGCGGGAGGGGTCGCCGGCGCACTGGGTGAGCTGGCTGCTGATGCGCTGCGAGGGCGGCGCCCATCCTCCGACTCGCCCCTGACCGGGCTGGTGTCCGAGCAGCGCCGCTTTACCACCGTTGCCGCATCCCTGAACGATCTCAAGGCAGTCCGCCAGGAGCACCACCACACGATCAACGACGTGGTGTTGGCCATGATCGCTGGAGGACTGCGCTCGTGGCTGCTAACTCGGGGGGAGTCGATCAGACCGGGAAGCTCGCTGAGGGCGCTGGTGCCGATGAGCGTCACCGAGGATGAGGGCGAGCCGACTTCATTGGGCAGCCAGGTCGCACCACACCTACAGCGCTTGCCGATCGGGGAGCCCAATGCGTTGGTGCGGCTGCACCAGGTCGCCTATGACACCCAGGCTCACAAAGACTCCGGACGGGCCATAGGCGCACGCTCGCTCGCCGACATTGCCGGCTTTGCACCAACCACTCTGCACGCACTTGGCCTACGCACCTCCACCGAACTGGTGCGCAAACAGCACGACCTGGTGATCACCAACGTCCCGGGCCCACAGGTACCGCTGTTCGCGGCGGGTGCGCAGCTAGTGGCGAGCTACCCGGTCCTTCCGCTCTCATCGGGCCACGTGCTTGCAATTGGAGTTACGTCTTATGACGGTGAGGTCTTCTTCGGTCTCACCGCCGATCGGGACGCCATTAGCGACCTTGATGTCCTCGCGCAATGCCTGCTCGATGCCCTCGATGAGCTCCTCGACACCACCGTCCGTGCGATGAATCTTCGCCAGCCGACTCGCAAGGCATCCGCAGCGGCGCGTCGCGCGGCCGCGAAGAAGGCAGTAGCGCGACAGGAAGCAGCCCTTAAAGCGGCCGGACGAAAGCGTGCCGCGGTACGCAGTCTGGTATCTCGGGCTGCCGAGATGGGCGCTGGCGCTGCAGTGCCTCGAACCCCGCCGACGCCGGCGAACACAGACCAACCGCGCATGCGTTCAGCTCAGCGGGGTGCTGCCAGAAAATCGTCATCCCCGAAAGCGCCTGCTCAGAAAGCAGGTGCTTACGAGCCGCCGAGCCCACCAGCCGACGCAGTCGAGCCGCCTCAGGTAACGGCAAGTAGATCCGAGGGCTCAGCAACCAGCAATGCCTCGAGCAGTTCCGCTGCGCCGCGGCAGCGCGCCGAGCGTTGAAGCCCCAGATGGTCTTCGTTCCGATGACCTGGGACGAGGCAGTCGCTCTGCGATCGGGTTCGGCGGCGGACCGCCATCAGGGATGTGCGGTGACGCCGAGCCTCGTTGCATCGATGGAAGCCGACACCCTAATGGAGGAGGTTGAGTACGCTGCTCTGAGCTATGCCGGGGTACTGGCCCTGGTGCTCAAGCCGGCCTCGCCACGGTTGGTTGTCGCTGCGGAGGTACAGCAGGAACAGCTCACCGATCTGGACCGTTCGCTGGGCGAAGTCGAGGTGCGCGAGCTCGCCTGGACTCAGGTGCAGGCGCTGTTCGCCGATGAACCGGCCGCGATAGAGGCGGTCAGGCGGGCGGCGAAGATAGTGGCCGGGCAGAACCTACCGACAGCACTCGACGCACCTGAGGTCGAAGCCGTGCTCGATCAGTACGACCTGTTGTGGTTCGCTCCCCATGAGCTGGACCAGCTCCAGGGTCGAAGTTCGTCCACACGGTGACACGCAGGGTGCGCTTGGCGTAGGGGGGAAGTGTCAGCGGCATCGGGCAGACTAGGAACATGCCTCGATCAATCTGGAAGGGCGCAATCTCCTTCGGGCTGGTCACGATTCCTGTGAAGCTCTTCTCGGCGACCGAGGAGAAGGACATCAGTTTTCGCCAGGTCCACCCTGAAGATGGCGGCCGGATCAAGTACAAGCGCGTCTGCGAGAAATGTGGGAAGGAGATCCCCTATACCGAGATAGCCAAAGGCTACGAGATGCCAGACGGCCGAATGGTGATCTTGGAAGCGGAGGACTTCGATTCGCTCCCGTTGGCGACCACCAAAGCCGTCGAGGTCGTCCAGTTCGTGGCTGAGGAAGATGTCGATCCGACGTACTTCAACAAAACGTACTTCCTCCAGGCCGATGGCCCGGGCATCAAGCCGTATGTGTTGCTGCGTGATGCCTTGATCAAGAGTGGCCAGAGTGCCGTGGTAAAGGTGGCCCTGCGGTCGCGTGAAGCGCTTGCACTGATCCGCCCCAAGGACGGTGTACTGCTGATGCATACGATGCTATGGCCAGACGAACTCCGCGACGGTTCCTTCGCTGCGCCACCGGCAGACGTCACAGTGTCGGATGCGGAAGTCACGATGGCACAGTCCTTCATCGACGCGTTGGCCGGTGACTTCAACCCCGAGGACTTCACCGACTCCTATCGCGAGGCTCTGGAAGCTTTGGTGCAGAGCAAGGCCGAAGGCGTGCCACTGGTCGAGGAGCCTGAGGCGCCAAAGGAGGCCGAGGTCGTCGATCTGGTGGCCGCGCTGCGCGCCTCGGTCGAGGCTGCGAAGAAGCGGCGAGAAGAGGCTGAGACCGCCAAGGCTATGTGAGGCTGATAGCAGGCAATCCAACCTCTGGGAGCGTTAGCGAGCAATTCAACGCAGGTAGCGTGGCTTTGTGGATGCCGTGGCAGATGTGCCTGTGCCGATCAACGAGACCGTGCTTGGTTACGCGCCGGGTTCGAAGGAACGGGCAGGAATCGAATCAGCGCTCAAGCGCATGTCGGGCGAGGATCCCGTCGAGCTAACCGCAACCATCAATGGAGTG
>JAICEV010000033.1 GCA_025923975.1 Propionibacteriaceae bacterium | reverse complement strand
CCCCGATTGTGATCTCCTCGAGGAGGTCCATGCCAAGATCAGGACTGTACTGGTCGTACAAAGCCGATATGCGTCGCACCGCCTGCGGGCCGAACCGGGCGCCGCTGCGATATGTCGTTCCCATGTCGAAGGGCGCTCTGACGACGGCGACGTCGTAGTCACCGATGTCACGGATGTTTTCCACATACGGCGACTTCGGGAATGTATTGATACCGGCGAACATCGGGTCCAGGCCACGGGAAACAGTGAGATGTTTCGATCGTTGATCGACGGCGCAGCGGACAGACCGAGATCGAGACTTCGCCCGACCAGCTCCCGGCGCTTCAGTTCAGGGATGTCCTTCAAACGGCGGCGGCGCGCATACCCGAAAGCGCGGCTCGTGCGCGGCTCAGGTGGATCGGCCCGAGCTCACAGATGCTGTGTCGTCCCCCATGGCCCACCTTCCTGAACGAGGTATCGCAACGACGCTCGCGGCTCGTTCTCAGTATCTCGAGGGAGCATCTGCAGCTCCAGCGCCCAATGTCCATGGCAACGACTCGAGAGTGCACGGTGACCTAGGATTGGCCGGACCCCAACGACAGAGGAGATCGAGAGGTGGCACTCACCACCGAAGACGTCGCGAACCTGGCCAGATTGGCGCGGATTGAGCTGAGCGAGGCCGAGTTGGAGATATTGGCGCCGCAGCTGGATGTGATCTTGGAATCGGTTGCGCGAGTATCAGAGGTCGCAGCACAAGACATCCCGCCCACCTCGCATGCGTTGCCCTTGACAAACGTCTTTCGAGATGACGAGCTCCGCCCATCGCTGCCGCGAGAACTGGTACTAGCCGGCGCACCGGCCGCGGAGCAGATGCGATTCCGGGTGCCGCGGATCTTGGGGGAGGAGGCATGAGCCCGCCGGAGGCTGCAACTGCAGAGATCATCCGGTTGACTGCTGTTGATCTTGCAAGCAAGATCAAATCAGGCGAGCTGAGCGCCGTCGAGGTTACGCAGGCGCATCTTGATCGGATCGCTGACGTCGACGGAACGATTCACGCATTCCTTTATGTGGATGGCGAGCGCGCCCTGAGGTCAGCGACGCGCGTCGATGCCAAGATCGCAGCAAGAGAGTCGGTGGGGCCGCTAGCCGGAGTACCGCTCGCACTCAAAGACATCCTTACCTACACCGGCGCGCCGACCACCTGCGGATCGAAGATCTTGGAAGGTTGGCTGCCGCCGTACGACGCAACCGTGACCCGACGACTTCTTGATCACGACATTGTGATCTTGGGCAAGACCAACCTCGACGAGTTTGCCATGGGTTCCTCCACTGAGAACTCCGCGTACGGGCCGACCCGCAACCCATGGGACCTGGACCGGATCCCTGGTGGCTCCGGTGGTGGATCGGCAGCGGCGGTGGCCGCCTTCGAAGCCCCGCTGGCGATCGGTACGGACACTGGTGGCTCGATTCGACAGCCAGCTGCGGTTACCGGCACGGTGGGAGTAAAACCAACCTACGGAGGCAGCTCGCGGTATGGCCTGGTGGCCCTCGCCTCGAGTCTGGACCAGCCTGGCCCGTGCGCCCGTACAGTCCTTGATGCGGCGCTGCTGCATCAAGTCATTGCCGGTCACGACCCGTGCGATTCCACCTCAGTCGATCAGCCGGTGCCTGACGTGGTGACCGCAGCGCGGTCCGCTGACATCAGGGGAATGAAAGTCGGCGTGGTCAGCGAACTCGGCGGGGAAGGCTATGCACCTGGCGTAGAGCAACGCTTCGGTGAGGCAGTTGAACTGCTGTCATCGCTCGGCGCAGAGATCATCGAGGTCTCCTGTCCGCATTTCGTCTACGCCCTGCCGGCGTACTACTTGATCTTGCCTGCCGAGTGCTCATCCAACCTCGCAAAGTTCGACGCCATGCGATTTGGACTGCGGGTTGGCGACGACGGCGTCGCCAGCGCCGAGCAAGTGATGGCGGCGACCCGCGAGGCGGGCTTCGGCGCCGAAGTCAAGCGACGGATCATCATCGGCACCTACGCGTTGTCCAGCGGCTACTACGAGGCCTACTACGGGCAGGCGCAGAAGGTCCGGACCTTGATCTCGCGCGATTTCGATAAGGCGTTTTCACAGGTTGATGTTTTGGTCTCGCCGTCAACGCCGATCACAGCCTTCAAGATCGGAGAGAAGGTGGACGACCCGCTGGCCATGTACATGAACGACCTCTGCACGATTCCATCCAATCTCGCGGGCAATGCCAGCGCGTCCTTCCCTATTGGGCTTGCCCCCGAGGACGGGTTACCGGTAGGTCTACAAGTGATGGCGCCACCGCTCGCCGACGACCGGCTGTACCGCGTTGGTGCAGCGCTGGAAGCAGCGCTGGAACCGGCCTGGGGCGGGCCGCTGCTCGATCGCCTTCCGGAGCCGGAGGCCGCGCGATGACGGTCCTGCCATATGAGGAAGCAGTAGCCGCGTACGACCCAGTGCTGGGCCTCGAGGTACACGTTGAACTCAACACGATCTCCAAGATGTTCTGCGGATGTTCGACCGCATTCGGTGCTGAGCCGAACACTCAAGTCTGCCCGGTGTGCTTGGGTCTGCCGGGCTCGCTGCCAGTCGTGAACGCGAAGGCGGTTGAGTCGGCCATTCGGATCGGGCTGGCGCTGAACTGCACTATTGCCGAATGGTGCCGGTTTTCTCGGAAGAACTACTTCTATCCGGACATGCCGAAGAACTACCAGATCTCCCAGTACGACGAACCAATCGCCTACGACGGGTGGACTGAGGTAGTCCTTGACGGCGAGATCTTCCGGATCGGGATTGAACGTGCGCACATGGAGGAGGACACCGGGAAGTCCTTGCACGTGGGCGGCGCAACGGGCCGTATCCATGGTGCGGCCTATTCTCTGCTGGATTACAACAGGTCCGGCGTACCGCTGATCGAGATTGTGACGAAGCCGGTCGAGGGGACCGGCGCGAAGGCGCCGGAGGTAGCGCGGGCGTACGTGACCATGCTGCGCGACTTGCTGCGTGCGCTCGGCGTCTCCGATGTGCGGATGGAGCAAGGTTCGCTGCGTTGCGACGCCAACGTTTCGTTGCGGCCGGTCGGTACGACCCCCCTCGGCATCCGCACTGAGACCAAGAACGTGAACTCACTGCGCAGCGTCGAGCGTGCGGTCCGGTACGAGATCACCCGGCAAGCTGCGATTCTTGCCAAGGGCGGGAGGGTCACGCAGGAGACGCGGCACTGGCATGAGGATTCCGGCATCACGACACCCGGCCGGAACAAGGAAACCTCGGAGGATTACCGGTACTTTCCCGAGCCCGATCTGGTGCCGGTGGCGCCGAGTCGGGAATGGGTCGAGGGACTACGCGCCACCTTGCCCGAGCCGCCAGCGGCCAAGCTCCAGCGAGTAACCGCAGAGTGGGGGTTCACCGATCTCGAGATGCGCGATGTCATCAGTGCTGGCGCGGTCAACGCGATCGAGGCGACGGTCACGGCCGGGGCGTCGCCGCAGTCGGCCCGGAAATGGTGGCTCACTGAGGTCGCGAGACGCGCGAACGAGGCTGGAGTTGATCTCGAAGACGTCGGGATCAGCCCGCAGCAAGTGGCCGAAATCCAGGCACTGGTCGAGAAAGGCACCATCAACGACAAACTTGCGCGACAGGTGTTCGAAGGTGTGATCGCCGGCGAAGGCTCTCCCGCCGGGGTGGTGGCTGGCCGCCAGCTGGCGATCGTCTCTGACGAAGGCGCGCTGGCTGCGGCCGTAAACGAGGCGATCAACGCCAACCCCGACATCGTCGACAAGATCAAGAGCGGCAAGGTGCAGGCCGCAGGTGCGCTGATCGGATCGGTGATGAAGCAGATGCGCGGGCAGGCTGACGCCGCCCGAGTCCGTGAGTTGATCTTGGAAAAGATCGGCTGACAGCGGTCAAATTTCCGACCAGTAACGGGTTCTTGGGCTAAGCGCCCGCGTTCCGTGGTCGAATTTCCGACCGGTGCGGAGTTTTCGAGCTCAGCGCCCGCGTTCGGTAGTCGAATTTCCGACTGGTGCGGAGTTTTCCGACGCTAGGGGTTGACGGCGAGAAACAGAAAGGCCGCGAGCAGCACTAGGTGCACTGCGCCCTGGAGTCGCGTTGCTCGTCCTGGAACCACCGTAAGGATGGCTACAACGACCGTTACCAAGAGCAGCACCATCTGGGTGGCATCAAGTCCAAGCACCAGCGGCCCCTCAAGCCAGATCGAGGCGACTGCGATAGCGGGAATGGTCAGTCCGATGCTGGCCATGGCCGAGCCAAATGCGAGATTGAGACTCGTCTGGATGCGGTCCCGACGGGCGGCCCGCGCAGCGGCCAGTGTTTCGGGCAGCAATACCAGCAGCGCAATCACTACGCCGACAAAGGAGGGAGGGAACCCGACCGCGGCTACACCTGCTTGGATTGCGGGCGTCTCGACTTTGGCGAGTCCAACGACGGCGACCAGCGCGATCAGCAGTAGGCCCAGGCTTGCCAACGCCCATCTGTTGCTTGGCGGAGCGGCGTGATCCTCGGCCTCCACAACCTCCCCGGCGGAGGTCAGCGGGAGGAAGAAGTCTCGGTGCCGAACCGTCTGGGTGATCACGAAGATGACGTACAGCGCCAACGAGGCGATTGCCGCAAAGGCGAGCTGCGGCGGAGTGAACTCCGGGCCCGGACGACCGAGGGTGAAGGTCGGCAGCACCAGGCTCAAGGTGGCCAAGGTGGTCACCGTTGCCAGCGCAGCGCCGGTTCCCTCTGCATTGAAGATCGTCAGGTGGAAGCGCACGGCTCCAATGACGAGAGCAATTCCGACAATTCCATTGCAGGTGATCATCACGGCGGCGAAGACTGTGTCACGGGCCAACGATGCAGTTCCCGGGCCGCCGCCAGCCATAAGTGTCACGATCAGTCCGACTTCTATGACCGTCACGGCTACGGCTAGGACAAGCGAGCCAAAAGGCTCACCGACTCGATGGGCAACGACCTCGGCGTGATTCACGGCGCTCAAGACTGCGCCTGCCAGCGCGAACGCCACGAGAACCTGGACGAGAACCCCGATTTCGCGACCCCAGGTAAGTGCTAGCAGGACAATCGCCAGCACCGGGACAATCACCGTCCAGGAGAAGACCTTGGCAACAGGACCGGCCGTCATGGGGCCAGGCTTCCATAGCAGCTCGTTCAGATCCGGCAACTGCACGGATCAATGCGCGCCCAAGTGGATCAACGCAGCGACGTTCTGTCAGAGCCTGTCGATACGGTCTAAGCATGGATTTCAAACTCGAACTTATCGGTGTGCCTGTCAGCGATGTCGACCGCGCCAAGGCCTTCTACGTCGACCAGGCCGGCTTCGTCGTCGACCACGACCACACCGTCAGCGACGACGTTCGCTTTGTGCAGCTGACCCCGCCAGGTTCCGCGTGCTCTATCGCAATCGGCAAAGGGCTGACGGAGCTTACGCCCGGTGCGCTGGACAACCTTCAGGTCGTTGTGAGTGACATTCACCAAGCCCGGACCGAGCTCGCCGAACGAGGAGTGGAGGTGAGCGAAGTCGATGTGCAGCCGTGGGGCTCCTTCGTCTTCTTCGCCGACCCCGACGGGAACCGCTGGGCAGTGCAGCAGCTGCCTGACTATGCGCAGGCCCTTGGGGGCTCCGGTGACATCAGTGAGGGCTGGACCGGCTGAGGTCGTGCAGGCGCTATCGACCGCTGTCCGCGCCGCCCCCGCCTGGGCCTCGTCTCAGGGTCAAAAAGATCAAGAACAGTCCGCCGACCAGACAGAGCAGGCCGATGGCCAGCCACGTCGGGCTGCCTGTCATAAAGCTGCCCTTGATAAAGCCGGCGCCTTGACCAATCCAGACTCCACCGACGAGAACGGCCAGGCCACCGATCATCAAGGCGAACGTGCGCGCCGCCGGGGACCTCATCTGCACCTCGTCCCTATCGGGTGATGCTGAACAAGCGGTCGTCATCGCCCGAAGGATCGCCCCTGCCGTCGGTGTTGGAGTTGCTCAGCAGCAGGCTGTTTCCGTCGATGGCAACCTCCACAGTCCGCAGCCGCCCGTAGTCACCCCTGAAGTGCGCGATCGGGTCGTCGGTGTCGGTGCCATCGAGCGGAATCTGCCAGAGCCGTTCGCCACGCAACCCGGCCATCCACAGATCGCCCTGCCAGTACGCCAAGCCCGATGGTGAGGCCTCACGTGTGCGCCAGACGACCTTCGGATTGGTCATTCCGCGTGCGCTGCCGGAGCCTTCGACCTCGGGCCAGCCGTAGTTTGCTCCCTCTCTGATGAGGTTCAGCTCGTCCCAAGTCTGCTGCCCGAACTCGCTGGCCCACAGCCGGCCATCATCGTCGAAGGCGAGCCCTTGGACGTTGCGATGGCCGTAGCTGAAGACCTCGTTGTCGAACGGGTTGCCCGGCGCAGGCCTGCCATCGGTTCTGAGTTTGAGTATTTTGCCGCCGAGCGAGTCCTTGTCCTGTGACAACCGTCCGCTTCCGCTTTCGCCGGTACCGACGTATAGATAACCGTCGGGCCCGACCACCATGCGGCCGCCGTTGTGGACGAAACCCTTGGGTATGTCATCGAGAATCACCTTGGGCGCCCCGAGGTCGCGGCCGTTCCAGCTCATCGAGACGATTCGATTGTCGTTAGCGGCGGTGTAGTAGGCGAAGACAGTCCTTTCATTCTCAGTAATGGCGAGGCCGAGCAGGCCGCCTTCACCGGCCGGGTCCGCTTCATCGATGGTCCTGACCTCTGAGGTCGAACCGCCGCGCACGCGGATGATCTTCCTGGTGTCACGTTCGCTGATGAGAAAACTGCCGTCCTTGAGGGGCACCAGACCCCACGGTGCCTCAAGATCGGAAGCGACCTCCCGGGCACGCGGCTTGCCGGGCGGCCGGACAGCGCTGGGAGTTGGGCTGGGGCTTGGACTCCGGGATTCTGGGTTGGACAGGGGCGATGGGCTCGCGGGCGTTGCTCCAGCCGTACGGGTCTCGGGACTGGGCTCGTTGGCCGAGTTAGTGCAGCCGCTGATCAAGAGCAGCACACCGCAGGCAGCGGTCAACTGCGAGCGGCGTAACCGATGCCTCGCCGGCATCGGTCTTGAGTTCACGTCCACAGTCTCGCCAGCTTCCCAAATTTTCACGTCCGCAGGTCCGCGGAGTTCAAGATCTCGATCGCTTCTGGCTCGCCGACCAGCTTGATCTCGGCCACACTTGTTCTGCCGTGGGCGTACAACATCAGCTCGCTCGGGGTGCCGACCAGCGTGACGGTCGAGGCACCACTTACAGCCCGGATCGTCTCCGGTGCACCATCGGCAGCTGCCGAGCCCAGCCGCTCGAGGACGACGCCAACCTGGACCCGGCGAAACCAAGCTCGACCAAGCAGCTTGAGTCGGCGCCACATCCACTCCTCGACGTCATCGCCGAGCTGCCGCGAAGTCTGCGGCGAGTCTCCGGCCCGCCGTACGTCTTCGTGGTGGATGAAAAACTCGGTGGTGTTGGCCCCCTCGTCGACGCCCGGAATCGCGAAGATCGAGAATCGTGCCGGACCCCGGCGGACCCGATCGACCAGTTCCGAAAATTCCCATCGCTGCTTGATTTCGGCTATTCGGCGCTCGTACAAGCTGGACAGCGGTTTTGCGACGATGCCGCTGGCCCCGATCGGATCAGTCTCACGGACCCAAAGGTGGGCGGCGAGATCGTGCGTCTCCCAGCCCTCGCACAAAGTGGGCGCGTCCGGCCCAACCTTGTCGAGCAGGTCGCACAACTCAGCCCGCTCAGACCTGGCAAACGTCACGAGCGATCATCGTACCGGCACCGGCAGGTACCGCCTGCATAGTCATTGGCCAGCGCCGCCGGTCAATAACCTGCTGCCCGCCGTCAGGGCGCCATAGCTCGGAAAGGTGACCATGAGCGGTAACCGGTGTTGGAACAATGGGCTCGTGACCGACCCAGCACCGCCCGTCGCCGGCACCATGCTTGACCGGGAGGTCGCCGCGCTGCTCAAGCGCGACTCTGCCGGACTGGTCACGGCCGTTATCCAAGAAGACCGCACTGGAGAGGTCTTGATGGTGGGCTGGATGGACGACGTGGCCCTGCACAAGACCCTGACCACGGGTCGATCGACGTTCTTCTCACGTAGTCGGGGCGAATACTGGGTGAAAGGTGAGATCAGCGGTCACCGGCAGTGGGTCCGCGAGGTGCGCCTGGACTGCGATGGCGACACGGTACTGATCAAGGTTCATCAGGAGGGCGCTGCCTGCCATACCGGCGACCACACTTGCTTCGACCGGCGACTGCTACCGGCCGTCGTTGTTGATCAGACCCAGGAACAGCCACGGTGAGCGGGCTTTCGCCGACGCTTGAGGAGTTCCGCAAGCTGGCCGTGGAGCGTCGGGTCATTCCCGTATACCGCCGGCTGCTCGCGGACGCCGAGACGGCAATCGGGCTCTATCGCAAGCTGGCGCGGAACCGATCGGGCAGCTACCTGCTCGAATCGGCTGAGCAGGGCGTCTGGTCCCGCTACTCCTTTGTCGGAGTCCGAGCGGCTGCCACGCTGACGGAGCGGAACGGTGAAGCTGTCTGGCTCGGGCAGGCACCGGTCGGTCTGCCGACGGGCGGAGATCCGTTGGCCGCCGTACGCGAGACGCTGCGCCTGCTGCATACTCCGCACGGAGAGGGGCTGCCGCCCTTCACCTCCGGCCTGGTTGGTTATCTCAGTTACGACGCGGTGCGCCGGGTGGAGCGGTTGCCGGATTCCTGCGTTGACGATCTGAACATTCCGGAGCTCGCCTTTCTGCTCGCCTCCGATCTCGCCGTGCTGGACCATCACAACGGCGAAGTATGGCTCGTGGCCAACGCGATCAACTTCGACAACACCGACGAGCGCGTTGATGAGGCGTACGCAGACGCCGCCGCTCGGGTCCAATCCATGACTGAGCTGCTGGTCCAGCCCACACCCGCAGGCGTAGTGGCGGCTAGCTTCGACCAGGCGATCCTTCCGATCCGGCGACAACGCACACCTCAGGAGTATCAACGCGCTGTCAGCTCCGCTGTCGAGGAGATCAGGGCGGGTGAGGCGTTCCAGATCGTTGTCAGCCAGCGGTTCGAGGTCGATACCAGGGCGGACGCGCTCGATATTTACCGTGTGCTTCGCCTGACGAACCCGAGTCCGTATATGTACCTGCTCAGGCTCGACGGCTTTGACATCATCGGGTCCTCTCCGGAGGCGCTGGTAACTGTCAAGGGGACAACGGCGGTGACCCATCCGATCGCCGGCTCAAAGCCACGCGGCGGGACGCCGGCCGAGGACGCCGCCCTGGAGGCCGAGCTGCTGGCGGATCCGAAGGAACGCGCCGAACATGTGATGTTGGTTGATCTCGGCCGCAATGATCTCGGTCGGGTCTGCGAGCCAGGCACCGTCGAGGTGGTGGAATTCATGGAGGTCCGCCGCTACAGCCACATCATGCATCTCGAGTCGACAGTCACCGGCACGATTGCGGAGGACTGCACCGCACTCGATGTCGTCCTAGCGGCGTTCCCGGCTGGGACGTTGTCTGGCGCCCCCAAGGTTCGTGCAATGGAGGTCATCGACGAGCTCGAGGTTTCTCGGCGTGGGCTCTACGGCGGCGTCGTTGGCTATCTCGACTTCGCCGGTGACGCCGATGCTGCTATCGCCATCCGAACGGCCCTGTTGCGCGACGGTGTGGCGTATGTCCAGGCCGGAGGCGGCATCGTCGCCGACTCGCACCCTCCGACCGAGGATCAGGAGACTCAGAACAAGGCCGCCGCGGTGGTGCGAGCTATTTCGGTAGCGGAAAGCTTTACTGCGGTCCAGCCATCCAACTCGGATGCGTTAGCCGGAGTAGAGGCCGGATGAGGAGTAGGGCGCTAGCCTTCGGCTGCCTGATCATCGGTGGTGCGCTGGCGATGGTCGGCACCTCGCAACCGTGGTGGCGGGCCGTCGGCGAAGGCGTCGTCGTCAGGTTTAGCGGAACTGAGGCTACCGGGGGGTTGAGCCAGGCCCTTGCCATCGTCGCGCTGGCCGGGACCCTGCTGATGCTGGCACTGCGGACCCGCGGGCGCCGCGTAATCGGCGCGTTGTTGCTGCTGGTCGGCGTCACGATCGCCGCAGTGGGCGGATTCAGGCGGCAGCCCAGTGCCGACACCGTCCGCACCGAGCGGCGTGAGGTGAGCCTCGCAGATGCGTTCCAAGTAGACGCGACGGCCTGGCCTTGGGTCTTTGCCGTTTCAGGGGTGCTGGTCGCTGGCGGCGCCGCACTGACCATGATCACCGCAGGGGCCTGGCCATCCGGATCCAATAGATTCCAGCCAGGACCGAGCAATGCAGCTCTCGAGGATCCAGCCGAACTGTGGAAGGCAATGGATGCTGGGGTGGACTTCACTGTAAATGATCACAACACGGCCAGGGTGCCAGACCCCAATGTGCACAAACGCGCAGCAGGCGACACAATGGAGGACACCGGCCGGCAGGAGCGCGGGGCGTAACAACAGTCCTGGACGGTACGTGCTCGGAATGCAGATCCCGATCAGCGGAAACGAGGGAACCATGGCAAGCACAGCGCAGCAATCAGATGTGACACAGCGGAGTACCAGGCGGCGCGGCAAGCACGTGCACCATGGCCGCACCCTCGCGGCCTGGACCGGCTCGACCATCGGTCTGATTGCGTTCATCGTCGGCGCGGTAGCGGTGGTGATCCAGAACTGGCCGCTGTTCTGGGCGAGCGTCGGTCTAGCTGCGGTTGGCCTGATAGCGACCGTGGTCCTGCAACGCATGGGCTACGGGGCACATTGATCGGTCCGATCATGGGTGCCTTAGACGACATCATTGCCGGGGTCCGGCAGGATCTTGCAGTTCAACAGCGCCGAATTCCGCTCGAGCGCCTGAAGGAAAGATGTCAGCACATCGACCCAGCCATTAATCCGATGCCGAGGTTCCGCGGCCCTGGGGTCGCGGTGATCGCCGAGGTCAAGAGGTCCAGTCCGAGCAAGGGTTCGCTAGCTGAGATCACCGATCCGGCTGCACTCGCCGTGGAGTACGAGGCTGGTGGTGCCTCCGCCATTTCGGTGCTGACTGAGCAGCGGCACTTCGCCGGATCGATGGATGATCTGGTCCGGGTCCGGTGCGCGGTGGAGGTTCCCGTTCTCCGTAAGGATTTCGTGGTTACCGCGTATCAACTCTTCGAAGCGCGAGCTGCGGGAGCCGACCTAGTGCTGTTGATCGTTGCCGCGCTCTCCGACCCCGAACTGGTCTCCCTCGTCGAGCGGGCGCGCTCCATCGGGCTAACCCCACTGGTTGAAGCGCACACGGCCGAGGAGGTGCAGCGCGCGGTGGACGCCGGCGCCTCGATCATCGGTGTCAACGCCCGCAATCTGCAGACACTCAAGGTGGAACCCTCGACCTTTGCCCGGCTGGCGCCGCTGATTCCGGACGGCATAGTCCGGATTGCGGAGTCCGGCGTACGCGGACCGCACGATGTGATCGACTTGGCGCGGGCCGGAGCGGACGTTGTGCTGGTCGGTGAGGCCCTGGTGACCGGGCGGGATCCGCGCAGCGGAGTTGCGGACCTGGTGGCCGCGGGAGCGCACCCGGCGGTGCACAAGTCCTAGGCCGGGTCTGGTCACCCCGCGAGCGCACGTCACAGTAAGGAATCCGAGTCGTGGCAAGGCAGTCCACCGGGACGTCGGAGTTGCCGGGAGTCGCCGGTAGCTCCCTGCCCGATGCCAGCGGTCACTTCGACCGATTCGGCGGACGATTCGTCCCCGAGGCGCTGTACGCGGCGCTTCTCCAACTGGAGCGAGAATTTCATGCCGCTCTCGCTGACCCGGCTTTCAAGGCCGAGCTGAATGAGCTGCTGGCCGACTACACCGGGCGACCTAGCCCGATTACCGAGGCCAAACGATTCAGCGAGCACGCAGCTCCGACTCAGAATGGACAGCCCCCACTCATTCTGCTGAAGCGAGAGGATCTGAACCATACCGGTTCACACAAGATCAACAATGTGCTCGGTCAGGCATTACTCACTCGGCGGATGGGGAAGACGCGGGTGATCGCCGAGACCGGCGCCGGCCAGCACGGAGTCGCGACGGCCACCGCAGCCGCGCTGTTCGGGCTCGACTGCACCGTCTACATGGGCAAGGTCGACACCGAGCGGCAGGCACTCAACGTCGCCCGGATGCGGCTGCTGGGCGCTGAGGTGATCGCGGTCGACTCCGGTACGCAGACCCTGAAGGACGCCATGAACGACGCGATGCGCGACTGGGTCGCCTCCGTCGACCACACTCACTACCTGATTGGCACCGTCGCAGGTCCGCACCCCTTCCCGCTGCTGGTCCGCGAGTTTCAGCGGGTGATCAGCACCGAGGCTCGAGCCCAGGTTCTGGACCGCTATGGTCGGTTGCCCGATGCAGTGGCCGCCTGCGTTGGTGGTGGCTCCAATGCGCTGGGCATCTTCGCCGACTTCATCCCTGACGGTGACGTAGCGCTGTATGGCTTCGAGGCTGGCGGTGAGGGCATCGAAACCGGGCACCACGCAGCGACCATCTCGGCCGGGGAGGTCGGCGTGCTTCACGGCATGCGGACATATGTCCTGCAAGACGAGGAGGGTCAGACCAAGGCCTCGCATTCCATCTCCGCCGGACTGGACTACCCGGGCGTCGGACCCGAACACTCCTGGCTGCATCAGATCGGTCGCGCGCAATACGAGGCGATTACCGATGCCGAGGCAATGGATGCTTTCCAACTGCTTTCGCGCACAGAAGGAATCGTTCCGGCGCTCGAGTCAGCGCATGCCTTGGCCGGTGCCCTAAAGCTGGGCCCCCGCTTGGGAGCTGCCGACTCTGCGGAGCGGCCATTGATTCTGGTCAATCTTTCGGGCCGAGGCGACAAGGACGTGGATACCGCGATCACGTGGTTCGGTCTGGATACCTCAGGTACGTCATCGGAGTCCGCGGGTCGCGCGCCGGGCGCCGGGTCGAAGCGGTGAGTATCGAGCCTGGGGTCACCGGGCAGAGACTGCTCCAGATCCGAGCAGAGGGTCGCGGAGCGTTGGCCGGCTTCCTTCACGTGGGTTATCCGACGGTGGACATCTCACTGCAGGCGCTCAAGGCGCTCACCGGAGATGGCGAGTCTGAAGGCGTGGACCTCGTGGAAGTCGGTATGCCGTACAGCGATCCCATGATGGACGGCGTGACCATCCAACGCGCCGGAACAAAGGCACTGCAGCGTGGTGTACGGACTCGGGATGCATTTGCCGCCGTGGACGCCGTGGCGAGTTGCGGCATACCAGCACTGGTGATGACCTACTGGAACCTCATCGAGCGCTACGGCGCCGACCGCTTTGCCCGCGATCTTGCCTCTGCCGGCGGAGCAGGAGCGATCACTCCAGACCTCACGCCGGACGAGGCGGAGGAGTGGTTGACGGTCTCTGATGCGCACGGCTTGGACCGCGTTTTCCTCGTCTCGCCATCGACCACTGACGAGCGGCTACGGGCAACCGTCGCAGCCTGTCGCGGATGGGTCTATGCCACCTCGTTGATGGGTGTGACTGGCCCTCGGACACAAACCTCAGCAGCTGCACCGGAACTTGTGCGGCGAGTGCGTGAAGTCGATCCAACAGCCATGGTTGGCGTCGGTCTGGGAGTATCCAATGGCGAGCAGGCCGGCGAGGTGACCGGTTTCACCGATCTGGTGATCGTTGGTTCTGCGTTGGTCAAGACCCTGCTCGATGCCGAGGACGCGGGCCAACCGGAGAACCTCACTGGACTGCGCGCCCTCGTCGCTGATCTTGCCGCAGGGGTACGCGCCGGCAGCAGTTCGCCAGCCGCCGAATCGGGAACTTCAAAGCGGTTACCAGGGTTAGTCGGGACGTGAGCGTAACCGTACGCTCGGGCAGAACATGGTCGGCGACTGCGACAGCTGACATGGCACGGCTGAGCATCGTCACTTACTCGCTGCTGGCGCTGAGTGCGCTGCTTCTGATCACTGGCTGTACAGCGGCGCCGACGGCCCCGACCGGCCAGCGGAATGCCGATCCGGCCGGATACACCGGCGGATCCTCGCTGCCGAAACCGTATTCCATGCCCGAGGTGTCCTTGACCGATACGTCGGGACGGCCCTACAACCTCGCCACTACCCCCTCCAAACCGGTGACCCTGCTGTTCTTCGGCTACACACATTGCCCAGATGTCTGCATCGCCGTGCTCTCCGACGTCGCGCTGGCATTGCAGCGAATGGCGCCGGGCGATCGTGATCACATCCAGCTGATCTTCATCACGACCGATCCGGCACGCGACAAAGAGGAGCAGATCCGGCGCTATCTCGATCGGTTCAACCAAAGCTTCGTCGGTCTCACCGGGCCCATGTCGACGATCAAGCGCGCCGCCAGCGACGTTGGTGTGGACATTGAGGGCAAGAAGAAGTTGCCCAGCGGCGGATACGAGGTGGGGCATTCCGCGCAGGTGATCGGATTCAGCCGCAACTCTGGCGTGGTGATTTGGACACCGGGAACCCCAGTCGGGGCGCTCAAGCATGACTTCGCTTTGCTGGTGGAACGGTCGCGTTGAGCCAGTCAGTTGCCACCGAGCCGCGGCTTGCCGAGGCCGCCCGCTGGGTATCGACCGGGGCGCGGCTGCTGCTCGGCGGTGTTCTCGTGGTTGCTGGGGCGCTCAAGGCCATCGATCCGCAGTCCTCAGTGACTGCAGTGCGCGGCTACGAGCTGCTCCCCGCCTCCCTGGCAACCGTGGTCGGGTGGGGGCTGCCGTTCGCGGAAATCGCCTTGGGGTTGTTGCTGCTTGCCGGAATCGCTACTCGGGTCGTCGCTGCCGCGACAGCGGTGCTAGTCGTCATATTCATCATCGCCGTAGCATCCGCTGCGGCCCGCGGCCTCAGCATCGACTGTGGGTGTTTCGGAGGCGGCGGTCAGGTGCCTCCAGGCGAAACCGCGTACGGTACCGAGCTG
>JAICEV010000032.1 GCA_025923975.1 Propionibacteriaceae bacterium | reverse complement strand
TCCGGTCCGTACCAAGCACCAAATCCGCCGGGGCGAATCCCTTTAAGTTTTCCTCGGCCGCGGCATCTACAGGGACGCTCCGGATCGCGCCTCGCCGTGCTGAGTACGAGTGGCCTTGCATGTAACGCACGTGCAGGTGCGTTTCAGTCAGAGGTCGGGGACGCTCCGGATCGCGCCTCGCCGTGCTGAGGAGGAGCGAGGCGGCACGCTCTTCGTCGCTGAGCGACGACGATGTAGGCGAGCTCAAAGCGCGATCCGCGCTGAGCGAGCGAAAGCGAGCGAAGCAATCAAACGGAGCGAGCATATCGAGCGAAGCAATCCAACTCGTGTTAGCGTTCACGCACGCAGCCCTGCGATCCTGGTTCGCGCACGCGACTCGGCACGAATCTGATCACGACCTAGCTCAAGACCGCCAAAGAGGACTGCCTCGCAATGACTATCGACAGCCGCCCCGAGCATGCGGCGACGCCTGCCGACGGGCCGAGTGTGCATGTCATCCGGGCCCGCAGGCTGCTGATCGGCGGCGCTGTTGGTGGCGTGACGTCGGCCACCCTGTGCTTGATCGGCTTCACCATTGGTTACGGTACGAGCGGACTGATTTCGGCAGCTCTGGCGGCTGCCATGGTGCTTTTCTTCTATGGGGTCGGCCAGTACGTGATGGTGCTCTTCGCCGATGCAGGAGCCCGGACCCTGCTCGCCGTGTCAATCTGCAGCTACACCGCGCGGGTCGTCATTCTCGGACTGGTTCTGGTGCTCTACAACGCCCACCATGAAGCCTGGCCGACCTTGACACCTATGGTCATCTTTCTGACAACGATCATCGTCGTCGCCGGATGGCTGGTGGTCGAGGTATTTGTCTTTTCTCGCTTGCGAATTGGGGCATACGACACCGAGTATGTGGCCCCAGGCAAAGGTGAATTCGAGCCGTGACCCCCGCCATAATCACTGCTAGCGTGTGTCACGCCATGAAGGAACGACCGAAGGCGGGCATCGACCAGCCGAAATCACAAGGAGGCGAGAGATCGGACGGCATGGATTTGGGGCTGCGAGTGCTCTCGTACCTGATCTCCGGGGTCCTGCTCTACGGGCTGCTCGGCTGGCTGGGCGATCACTATTTCGGCACCAAGTTCTTGCTCCCGATCGGAATCGTGGCCGGTGCTGCCTTCGGCGTGTACGTGATCATCCGACGCTTCGGCCGCGTCGATGATGCGACACCTGTAACGGGTGCCAAGGATCGAAGCAACCAGGCCGCGGCAACCGGAGGCACGCGCGAGGCGGAGAGAGGGGAACGGTGAGCGCTTTCTTGTCGGGCCTGGTGCCGCTGGAGACGGCTGAAGACGGCTTCGAAGCCCCTGGCGTGCACAGCTTCGACCTGCCGCCGCTCTTCGAAGGCGTCCCGTGGTTCGACAAGTACATGCTGCAAGCCATCATCTCGGTGATCTTGATAGTGGCCTTCTGGTTGATCATGGCCCGCAAGAGCGCCCTGGTTCCCAGCAAAGGCCAGTACGTCGGTGAGACGGCCTACTTCTTCATCCGTAACACGATTGCCCGGGACATGATCGGGCACGACTTTCGCAAGTACCTTCCACTGCTGATCGCGCTGTTCTCCTTCGTACTCGTCAACAACATCTTTGGAGTCTTCCCACTTAGCTTGTTACCTACGCCCTCGCATGTGGGTTGGCCGTACGGGCTGGCGATCATGGTCTGGGTGATCTACAACGGAGTCGGGATCGCCAAACACGGCCCGTTCGGTTATCTCAAGCACACGACTCTGCCGTCGGGTGTGCCGGCATTCATGTGGCCACTGATCATCCCGCTGGAGTTTGTGTCCAACATCATCGTCCGGCCGATCACCCTCTCATTGCGACTCTTCGCCAATATGTTCGCCGGGCACCTGCTAGTGCTGGTGTTCGTGTTGGGCGGGGAGTATCTGCTGCTGCATTCCGAATCGATCATCAACAAGACCGCCGGTGTGGTGGCCCTGATCTTCAGCATGGCGATCTTTGGCCTGGAGATCTTCGTTCAGTCCCTGCAAGCCTTTATCTTCACCGTTCTCACCGCCCAGTACATCTCCTCGGCCGCCGCCGAGGAGCACTGACCACCCTCGGTTTCGGCAGACTCCGCGAAACCCCGTCAAGAAAGAAGTCCCAATGACTCCAATGGAACTCGTCGGATCCCTCGGCATCGTCGGCTACGGCCTCGGCGCCATCGGCCCCGGCATCGGCGTGGGCTTGATCTTTGCCGCGGTCATCCAGGGCACTGCGCGGCAGCCAGAAGCCCGCGGCGCCATGATGGGCACGGCCTGGATCGGATTCGCGGTGACGGAGGCGCTGGCGATCATTGGCATCGCCCTCGCGTTCGTCTTCGGCGGCCTGTGAGCGAGTGGTCACCATGACCACGCTTCTGGTACCGCTTCAGGGGGAAGGGGAGAATCCGCTCATCCCGCATCTGTCGGAGGTAATCGCCGCGATTGTGTTCGCGCTGTTGCTGACCTTCGTCATCGCCAGGTTCGTGGTGCCGCGATTCGAGGCCACGTACGCCGAGCGCACCGCCGCCATCCAGGGTGGTCTGGAGAAGGCGGAGCAGGCTCAGGAGGCTGCCGAGGCGGCCTTGCGCCAGTACAACGAGCAGTTGGCGGATGCCCGCACCGAAGCGGCCAGAATTCGCGAGGACGCCAAGTCTGAGGGCACCCAGATCCTGGCCGAACTTCGAGAGCAGGCGCAGGCCGAGGTCGCCCGGATCAGGGCCCAGGGAGAGGCTCAGCTAGAGGCTGAGCGGGCCTCAACCATGGCACAGATGCGGGCTGAGATCGGCACCTTGGCGACTACGTTGGCGAGCCGGATCGTCGGCGAGTCGCTCGAGGACGATGACCGAGCACAGCGTACGGTCGATCGCTTCCTGGCCGAACTCGAGGGTGAGGGCGAGCCGACTCCAGTAGGTCGGACCTAGATATGGGCGCGAGCGTGTCATGACCCTTCCGACCGACGCGCGACTGAGCTCGCTCGACCGCATGCTGGATGACAGCCAGGTCGGCGACACTTTCGCCACCGACATGTTTGCGGTGGTCGACGCCTTGGAGGCCTCACCAACGCTGCGGCGGGCCGTGACCGACCCCGGAACGCCGGAGGGAGCGCGCCGGGCCTTGGTACATGGGCTCTTGGACGACAAAGTCGATAGGGCCGTCGCTGATTTTGTGGCCGAGACTGCGACGCTTCGGTGGGCTGGAGGACGCACGTTCGCGGCCGCACTGGAGCGGCAGGCCGTACGTGCCCAGCTCATCGTGGCAGATCGAAGAGGTGATCTTGAGGACACCGAGGACCAGCTCTTCCGATTCGCCCGGTTGGTGGAGTCCAGCCCCGATCTGCGCAATGTACTAGCAGACCGGGCGATCGATCGCAGCAAGCGGCAGGAACTGGTTGGCGAGCTGCTGCGAGGCCGCGCCACCGAGTCAACGACCGTGCTCGTCAAGCGGGCGGTGGCGGCACGGGAGCGCACTTTCGGGTACACGATCGAGGGCTATGTCACGCTCGCGGCGGCGCAGAAGAATCGAGTCGTGGCAACGGTCCGCGTCGCCAAGCCCCTCAGCTCCGACCAACGAGACCGGCTTCGCGCAGCTCTGACCAAGCAGATCGGCCGCGAAGTCGCGATCCAAGAGGTCATTGATCCTGACATCCTGGGCGGAGTTCGAGTTGAGCTCGGCGACGAGGTGTTTGAAGGTACCGTCGCGGACCGGCTCGAGGAGGCCCGGCGGCTCTTTGGATAGCACGGCACGTAGATCAACAACTGAACATATTCCACGTCCGAGATAGAGCAGAAAGCGCAGACGATGGCAGAACTTACGATTCGTCCAGAGGAAATCCGCGAAGCACTGGATCGCTTCGTCCGGGACTACGAGCCTGAGACGGCCAGCCGCGAAGAGGTTGGAACAGTCGTCACATCCGGCGACGGAATCGCGCGGGTCGAGGGCCTGCCCTCGGCTATGGCTAATGAGTTGCTCGAATTCGAGAACGGCACCCTTGGCATAGCGCTGAACCTTGACGTCCGGGAGATCGGTGTCGTCGTCATGGGGGAGTCCGGAGGCATCGAAGAAGGCCAGGTCGTGAAGCGCACTGGTGACATCCTTTCGGTGCCGGTCGGTGACGGGTACCTGGGACGTACCGTCGACGCGTTGGCCAACCCGATCGACGGGCTTGGCGAGATCAGCCCTATTGACGAGCGCCGCCCGCTCGAGCTGCAGGCCGCCGGCGTAATGGATCGGCAGGGCGTCAATCAGCCATTGCAGACCGGGATCAAAGCCATCGACGCCATGATCCCGATCGGTCGGGGCCAGCGGCAGTTGATCATCGGCGACCGCAAGACCGGAAAGACCGCCATTGCCGTCGATACGATCATGAACCAAAAGAGCGCCTGGGAGAGCGGTGACCCGGAGCAGCAGGTGCGTTGCATCTACGTCGCGATCGGGCAGAAGGGCTCGACCATCGCTGCTGTTCGCGGAGCGCTGGAGGAGGCCGGTGCGCTCGAATACACCACGATCGTCGCCGCCCCCGCGTCAGACCCGGCTGGTTACAAGTACGTCGCGCCATACACCGGCTCGGCCATCGGCCAGCACTGGATGTATCAGGGCAAGCACGTTCTGATCATCTTCGATGATCTGACCAAGCAGGCTGAGGCGTACCGTGCCATGTCGCTGCTGCTACGTCGCCCGCCTGGCCGCGAGGCTTACCCCGGCGACGTGTTCTACCTGCACAGCCGTCTGCTGGAGCGTTGTGCGAAGCTTTCCGACGAGCTGGGTGCCGGTTCGATGACCGGTCTGCCAATCATTGAGACCAAAGCCAATGACGTGTCGGCTTACATCCCTACCAACGTCATCTCGATCACTGACGGCCAGATCTTCTTGCAGTCCGACCTTTTCAATGCCAACCAGCGTCCAGCTATCGATGTCGGCATCTCCGTGTCCCGTGTCGGTGGCGCCGCGCAGATCAAGGCGATGAAGAGTGTCGCTGGCTCACTCAAGTTGGAGCTTGCCCAGTTCCGCGACATGCAGGCCTTTGCAATGTTCGCGTCCGACCTCGATGCGACGACTCGCCGCCAGCTCGAGCGGGGCGGGCGGCTCGTTGAGCTGCTGCGGCAGCCGCAGTACTCTCCGTATCCAGTGGAAGAGCAAGTCGTCTCAGTCTGGGCCGGTATTCAGGGTCTGATGGACGAGGTTCCGGTTGACGACGTGCTGCGCTTCGAGCGCGAGCTGCTGGACTATCTGCGTCACCACGGCAGCGAGCTTCGCAATATTCGGGAGACCAAGACCTTCGACGACGACACTGCGGCGGCGCTGCGTGAGCAGATCGCCGAATTCAAGAAGGGATTCCAGACCTCGGAGGGCAAGTTGCTGGCTGGCCGGGAGGAACATGTCGCACTGGAGGAAGAGGACGTCACGCAAGAACAAATCGTGAGGCAGAAGCGTGGCTAACCCGGCGAGCGGCCGATTCCCGACGCGCGAGCCGGGTCTCTGAAATGCCGGCAAGTCTGCGTGAGCTACGACAGCGTCGTGCCTCGGTAACGACCATCAAGAAGGTCACCCGGGCGATGGAGCTGATTGCTGCCTCCAGAATCATCAAGGCACAACAGCGTGCCCAGTCGGCTGCTCCGTATGCGAGGGAGCTGACTAGGGCCGTATCGGCGGTGGCAACGTTCTCAAATGTTGATCATCCGCTGACGACCGAGGCAGAGAACCCCACCAGGGCGGCGGTGCTGCTGATCACCTCTGACCGCGGCTTGGCCGGTGCCTACTCGTCATCGGTGATCAAGGAAGGCGAAAAGCTGAACCAGATGCTGCGGGAGGCGAACCGGGAGCCCGTGCCCTATCTGGCTGGCCGCAAGTCAATCGCCTTCTACGGCTTCCGGCGTCGTAATGTCGCTGCCAAATGGGAGGGTTTTTCCGACGCGCCGACGTATGGGCACGCACGCGAGATCGCCGACGCGCTGATTGAGGCATTCCTGGCGCCAACAGAAGAGGGCGGAGTGGATGAGATCCACGTGGTCTTCACGCGCTTCGTCTCGATGCTTACGCAGCGTGTCGACGTGATTCGGATGCTGCCACTGGAGGTTGTGGAGGGGGAAGAGCCGCCGCCCAGTGACGAGATCCTTCCGCTGTACGAGTTCGAGCCGGATGCTGAGACCGTGCTGGACGAGCTGCTGCCGCTGTATGTCGCAAGCCGTATCCACTACTGCCTGCTTCAGGGTGCCGCCTCGGAGCTCGCCAGCCGGCAGAAGGCAATGAAGTCAGCTACCGACAACGCTCAGCAGCTGATCGAACGGCTGACTCGCGAAGCAAACCAGGCCAGACAGGCCGAGATCACCCAAGAGATCTCCGAGATCGTCGGCGGTGCGAGTGCCCTAGCCGAGGCAAGCGCGGCTGCCGAGTGAGATCACAGCAAGTGCATGACCAGATATCACCACAGAGAATGAGGGAATCAGATGACCGCCACTGTTGAAGAGCAAGACACTGAAGCCCCCGCTGGCGGCATCGGCCGCGTTTCTCGGGTCATCGGCCCGGTTGTCGATGTTGAGTTTCCCGTCGACCAGATGCCCGAGATCTACAACGCACTGACGGTCGAGATTGCTGGCAACGGTGAGTCCCGCAGCATGACTATGGAGGTCGAGCTGCATATCGGCGACAACCTCGTTCGAGCTATCGCGCTGAAGCCCACCGACGGCATGCAGCGAGGCACGGAGGTGCGGGACACCGGCGCGCCGATCTCGGTGCCCGTCGGCGATATCACCAAGGGCCACGTGTGGAATGTCACCGGTGACTGTCTGGACACCGACACCGCGAGCCTGGAGATCACCGAGCGCTGGCCGATCCACCGCCCCGCACCGAAGTTCGATCAGCTCGAGGCTAAGACTGAGATGCTTGAGACAGGCATCAAGGTGCTCGACTTGCTCACGCCGTACGTAACAGGCGGCAAGATCGGCCTTTTCGGTGGCGCCGGTGTCGGCAAAACCGTGCTGATCCAGGAGATGATCTACCGGATTGCTCACAACTTCGGCGGCACCTCGGTGTTCGCCGGCGTGGGAGAGCGCACCCGCGAGGGCAATGACCTGATCCATGAGATGGACGAGGCAGGCGTGTTCAAGGACACTGCGCTGGTCTTCGGTCAGATGGACGAACCGCCTGGCACCCGGCTGCGGGTAGCACTGTCGGCGCTGACCATGGCCGAGTACTTCCGCGACGTCCAGAACCAGGACGTGCTCCTCTTCATCGATAACATCTTCCGGTTCACCCAGGCCGGCTCGGAGGTTTCCACGCTCCTTGGTCGGATGCCTTCGGCTGTTGGGTACCAGCCGAACCTGGCCGATGAAATGGGCCAGCTCCAGGAACGGATCACCTCAACGCGCGGGCACTCGATCACCTCCATGCAAGCGATCTATGTGCCGGCCGACGACTACACCGACCCGGCCCCAGCCACGACCTTCGCTCACCTGGACGCCACCACGGAGCTGTCGCGCGAGATCGCCTCCCGCGGTCTCTACCCGGCCGTGGATCCGCTGACCTCGACCAGTCGAATCCTCGACCCGCTCTACATCGGTCAGAAGCACTATGACGTGGCAGTGCGTGTCAAGCAGATTTTGCAGCGCAACAAGGAGCTGCAGGACATCATCGCCATCCTGGGCGTCGATGAGTTGTCCGAAGAGGACAAGATCGTGGTCAACCGCGCTCGTCGCATCCAGCAGTTCCTCAGCCAGAACACCTACATGGCCGAGAAGTTCACCAATATTCCAGGATCAACTGTGCCGCTTAACGACACCATTGAGTCATTCCGGATGATCTGCGACGGAGAAGTTGATCACATTGCCGAGCAGGCTTTCTTCAACGTCGGCAGCATGGAAGACGTCGAGCGCCGTTGGTCGGAGCTGCAGAAGGAACAGTGAATAAGCTCGTATGAGGATCGAGTGGCCCGCGGGAATGGAGCGATATGGCTGAACCTATGCAAGTGGAAGTCGTCTCGGCCGATCGTGTGGTCTGGTCGGGCAAGTCTTCCAACATCATCGCCAAGACCGTTGAGGGCGAGATCGGCATCCTGCCAGGTCATGAACCCGTGCTTGGTGTGTTGGTACCGAGCGCAGTAGTGATCTTCTGCGAGGACAACCCGACTCGGGAGATCATCGCTGTGGAGGGCGGCTTCATCTCCGCCTCCCAGGGTCGGGTTTCGATCTTGAGCGAGTACGCCCGGATGGCCGACGAGGTAACCGTCGCTGAAGCCGAGAAGGAGCTCGCTGAGGCGCAACGGGTTCTCGACTCCGGCGACGGAAGTGATGAGGATCGAAAGCATTTCCTGCGCGCGACGGCTCAGCTTCGCGCGGCGCAAAAGGCGCAGTAAGGTCGCTGCTAAACATACGCGCCTAATCTGAGGACGTTCATGAACGGCTGGCTCGGGGTCGTCGTCCAGATCCTCGGTGTGCTGATTGCGCTGATGCTTGTAAGCCTGCTGATGCTGGCGGTTCGGCGTCGCTGGCTTGATCGCGTTGGTGCTACCTTCGATTGCAGCCTCAGACTGCGGATGACGACTCCGGGCGCCGGCTGGGTGCTCGGAGTCGGGCGTTATAGCGAGGGAATCCTGGAATGGTTCAGATTCTTCTCTTACTCGCTACGACCGCGAATGGTCTTCCCGCGACGCAACGTACGCGTTCTGGAGACGCGGATGCCGGATCCTGTCGAGGCGCTGGCACTGAAACCGGATGAGAAGGTGCTCCGTATCGAGATGTATGACGGGCGCGCCGAGGCCGAGTGGGAGCTGGCCATGAGCGGGGAGTCCCTGACCGGCCTGCTGAGCTGGTTAGAAGCAGCGCCTCCTGGGGTCCGCCGATTTGAGTAAGGCGGGATCCGAGTTATCAGCAGTTGACCTGTAGCTCAACTGCGTTCTGACAAGTTGGCTAGTCCTTGGTGGCAAAGGCGGCGTCGAAAGAGGCTTCCGACGGCCGAATGCCATTCATGCTCCGGATGAAGTCGAGCGCCTCGGGCGCACCATCGAGCCGGTCCATGCCGGCGTCCTCCCATTCGATGGATATCGGCCCTGCGTAGCCAATGTGGTTGAGCATGCGGAAGATGTCCTCCCAACGAGTGTCGCCGTGACCGGTTGAGATGAAGTCCCAGCCGCGTCGTGGGTCGGCCCAGGGGAGATGCGAGGCCAGCCGACCGTTGCGGCCATTGTTCATTCTGATCTTGGTGTCTTTGCAATCCACGTGATAGATGCGGTCTCGGAAATCCCAGAGGAAGCCGACATAATCCAGTTCCTGCCAGACCATGTGCGACGGATCGAAGTTGAGGCCGAAACCTGGCCGGTGATTGACGGCTTCCAGCGTGGCGACCGTCGACCAGTAGTCGTAGGCGATCTCACTGGGATGGACCTCGTGAGCGAAGCGGATGCCGACCTCATCGAAGACGTCGATGATCGGATTCCAGCGGTCGGCGAAATCGGCGTAACCGGCCTGGATGACCTTGTCGTCGACCGGCGGGAACATGGCCACGTAGTGCCAGATGGCTGATCCGGTGAATCCGACTACAGTGTCCAAGCCGAAGGCGGCGGCCGCGCGGGCGGTGGTCTTCATCTCCTCAGCGGCCCGCTGACGCACGCCCTCCGGGTCACCGTCACCCCAGACCCGTGAGTTGACCATGTTCTTGTAACGGTCGTCGATGATCGCCTCACATACCGCCTGGCCGTTGAGGTGATTGGAGATCGCCCAACAGCCGAGCCCATGCTGCTCCAGGATGTCTCGGCGTCCTTGCAGGTAGCTCTCGTCCTCGATCGCTTTGACGACGTCGAAATGATCACCCCAACAAGCAATTTCGAGGCCGTCGTAGCCCCAGCCCGCAGCCAGCCGGCAGATCTCCTCAAATGGCAGGTCGGCCCATTGTCCGGTGAACAAGGTGACCGGTCTCGGCTGAGCCGGCTCTGCCTTGCCGGTGGCTTCCTTCAAACCGCGGGCGTCACTGATCATCGCGTCCTCCTGGTTGGGGCTTAAGGATTTGGTTGATGCTGGAACTCTCTGGAACCGAAACCTGGTTTCGCTCACCCCCGGGTATCCACAGCACGTCGCCGTCGGCTCCGTTGATGACCCGGGTGAGGATGAACAGCAGGTCCGACAGCCGGTTCAGGTAGGTGATCGCCAGTGTGCTGACTCCGCCCGGAAGCTGGGGATCTGTAACGGCTTGAGTTCCATAGGATTGGACGGCAGCCCAGGCTGCGCGTTCGGCGCGCCGCACTACCGTACGCGCCAGATGCAGCTGCGCGGCGGCCGGCGAACCCCCCGGGAGGATGAATGACTTCAAGTTCGGTAGCGGATCGCCGAATTGGTCACACCAGGCCTCCAGCCTGTCGACGTACTCCTGCGTGATGCGAAGCTCTGGTGGCGGATCGGTTGAAGTAGACACCCGTAGCGGTGTTGAAAGATCAGCTCCGAGGTCGAACATCTCGTTCTGAACGCTCCGGAGCACCGCGGCGACATCGTCCGGTAGGCCTCCGGCCGCCAGAGCAACCCCGATCGCAGAGTTGGCCTCGTCGACATCTCCGTACGCTGCAACGCGCGGATCGGTCTTGCTGACCGACGACAGATCGGAAAGCTGGGTCTGACCGGCATCGCCTGTCCGAGTGTAGATGCGGGTCAGCCGAACCATGATCACACCCTACGCAGCGGGACCGGTCCGGCGCGGCGCGGGTCGTGGGGACTTGCCACGGCAGGCTTGTCGCTGCCGCGAAGCGGCTTTGGGCTGTGGCACAGTACAATGGTGAACCAGCTGCGAGCGCGATACGCACGCGCGAGCAGCCCTAACATGGGCATCGGCCGCGCAACCGCAATCCTGACTGTTGGGGTTGCAGTGCTGATCAGTGGCTGCGGGCAAATCCCTCCACCTGATCCACCTGCAAGATCCGTCCCACCCTCGCCCGTCCCCAGCGTCAGCGGGGTGGCTGGCGAAACCGGCGACGTCTGCGAGTATTCGGTGTCCGGTGACCCCGCACGGCCGGTCATGCCGCCACCGAGTACCGATGTGCCGACCAGCGGAACGGTCAGTTACGTGCTCGCCATGACGAATGGCAAGGTGACGATCACTCTGGATCGAGCGAAGGCCCCCTGCACCGTGAACTCCTTCGTTTCCTTGGCGGACCAGGGCTATTTCGACAAGACACGGTGCCATCGGCTGGCGGATTCGGGGATCTTCATCCTGCAGTGCGGTGACCCGACCGGCACCGGGAGAGGCGGGCCGGGCTACGAGTTTGCCAACGAGACTGACGGTACCGAGAGCTATACCGAGGGCAGCGTCGCCATGGCAAACGGCGGACCCGGCACGAACGGTTCACAGTTCTTCCTGGTCTGGGGCGATTCGACCAGCCTCGATGTGAACCCGAACTTTACGATCTTCGGCACAATGAACAAGGCATCCCGCGACGTCGTGGCATCCATGGCCGAAGAAGGTCAGGACGGCACGAACCCTGACGGCACGGGCCGTCCGAACAACCCATCTGAGATCCTCACGGTGACGAAGGCCTGACCTGAGGTGGTGTGACGTCGCTGGTGAGCCTCAGTCGTCCGGTGGGCGAGGATTGATCCGCTTCGGCCGGTGGTTGAGCAGCACCATGGCGAGTACCAAGATGCCAAGGCCAAAGAATCCGCCAACGATGTAGGCAGCGAACCCCTGGCTGCGCTGAGGGTAGACAGCTGACGGTGGTGTCGGAGTCGGCGGCAGATGGGGCAGCACGTCGAGCGGGATGAGAGTCAGCACAATCAGTGCGAACTCTGCCATCGACCTGCTCCGCTCCCCATCGACTCTGCTTACAAATGTAGGAACCGGCGCATGATCGCAAGAAACACCTCTGGCTGCTCGCTATGCACCCAGTGGCCAGCGTCTTTGATCGTGATCAGGTGGACGCGTGGAAAAAGCTTGCGCATCGCGGCGGCGTATTCCGGCCTGACGTACCTTGAAGCAGCACCGGCCACCCAGAGCACGCGACCTTGGTACGGCTGGGTGTGCAACTCGGGCCAGCTGCCCATCTCGTCCAGGTGATCACCGAGCATTTCGAGGTTCAGCCGCCATCGCCAGCCGTCGGAACCGGAATCGTCGCGACGCAGGTTCTGCAGCAGGAAGCTGCGGATAGCCGGATCGCTGATGTACGGGGCAAGCCGGGTGTCCGCATCCCTACGATCGGTCAAAGTCTTCAGGTCGATGGCGCGCATGCCTCGTACGAAAGTGTGGAAGTCGCTGATCTCCTCGGTAGACACCGGTGAGACATCGACGACGCAGAGTCGGTCTACGAGCTCCGGATGGAGTAACGCGAGCGTCATCGCCACCTTGCCGCCCATCGAATGACCCACGACGGCGTACCGGTCTCCCTGGCCCTCCGTCTTCAACAGTTCGAGGACTTGGCGCGCCATCTCGGGATAGGAGAAGTGATCTGTCCAGACAGAATCGCCGTGATTCGGCAAATCAACAAGCGTGACCCGGGCTGACTCGCTCAAGGCCTTGGCGATTGTGTACCAATTTTTTCCCTGTCCGAACAGCCCGTGCAGAAACACCACGTGCGGGCCGGTGACTCCAAGTTGGGTGCTGAAGAGTCCGTGCTGAGACGCGTTCGTGTTCACGGCCGCCGTTGCCAGCAGCTGGTGTGCCAGTGCCGGCGCTCCTCGAGGGGGGACTGGGAAAGCAAGCCTGGTGTGTCTGGCCAGGTCACAACATGCGGTGTCCCGGGGCGGATCTCGACGTTGCAGCCGGGGCATCGGTAGGCCTTCGTCGCTGCTGCACCCGCCACGCTGCGGACGATCCAGCGGCCGTCGCTCTTGATCACCGACGTCGCATGTCCCGAACTCAGCGGTCGGGCCGATCTGAGATGTTTACTCGGCCGTCGCGCCATCATCAGCGGACTCGCTTTGATTGCTGGCCCTGGCAGCTGGGGATCGCGCCCATACGTCGAGATTCAATCACAGGTCCTCGTCGGATCAGCCCTGTAGTTTGTCCGAGTGCGGTTGGTGATTGCCCGGTGCCAGGTCGACTACACAGGGCGGCTGACAGCCCATCTACCGATGGCGACGCGGCTGATCTTGATCAAGTCTGACGGCTCGGTGTCCATCCACGCCGACGACCGTGCTTACAAGCCGCTGAACTGGATGAGTCCTCCATGCTCGCTGGTTGAGCTGGGGCCGCCCGACCTTGGCCATGACTCAAGGCTCAGCGGCGAGTCGCTGTCAGCACGGTGGGAAGTCCGCGGGCGCGACGGCGACACGCTCCACATCGGGCTGGCGGAAGTCCTTCATGACTCCTCGCACGAACTCGGCGTCGATCCAGGGCTGCAGAAGGACGGCGTTGAGGCGCATCTGCAAGAGCTCCTTGCGGAGCATCCGGAGGCGCTGGCGCCCGGTCTCTCACTGGTGAGGCGCGAGCATCCGACGCCAATCGGGCCGGTCGACTTGCTGTGCCGGGACTCTGCAGGGGCCTATGTGGCCGTCGAGATCAAACGTCGAGGTGAGATTGATGGAGCGAAGTCAAGGCAACCCGCCGCTAAGTACTGGGCGGTTGAGGTCAAACGCGTGGCCGGCCTGGACGCCGTTGAGCAATTGACTCGATACGTCGAACTGCTCAACCGGGACACATTGCTGGCACCAGTCGGCGGCATTCTGGCAGCTCAGACCATCAAACCGCAGGCCCGTACGCTAGCCGAGGACCGAGGACTCCGCTGTGTCGCATTGGACTACGACGCCCTTCGTGGCATGGATCCGACGACTCCCAGACTGTTTTAGCCTGACATTCCGCCGAACGGTTTTACCCAGATTCCGTAGCCAAAGATGTCGCAACAACGACACCATCAGTTCCTAGTACAAGATGCGGATCCCTTTGACAAGGGCATCGATCCCGCCACCCTCAAGCGGGCGAAGCTTTATCCTGACCCGATTCCGGACGTGGAGATTCCGGACGCGGAGTCGAATCGGTGATGAGCCTCGATGTTCACAGGACGTCAACCCGCCGCATACAGGTCATGAGGACATGGTCGTAGTCGCCTGAGGTCACCTCTGCATGGAACTGGGGTACCTCATCCTCGGGGACGCCCGCGTCGCGGAGCGCTCGCTGTACGAAGCCGATGAACGCGTTGAGGTCCTCGCGCGTGCGCTGGACTTCGGTTCCGGCTACGTGATCACGGTTATGACGCGATCTCCGCCTTCAGCGCGGCCAGACGCAGCACTCGGCTGCGGTGTGTGGTGTCGAAAGGACCGGGCTGACGGTGGGGCGGTCGATATGACCGCTGTTTACCGCATTAGTCCGCTAAAAGTCCCGCGGCATCTCCGTTAGCGGGACGTGTCAAGACTGGATTTTCGATGAATTTATTGCTGGCAGAAATGCCGCGAACTCCACAGTTTCGCTGACCATGGTGCCGCAACAACGTCTGGTGTAATCGAGTCTGTATTCGATACGCTGAGAGTATGGCCCGTAGATTCGGCCGCATGAGGATCTTCTCCTCGCTCGCGGCCGGCGCCATCGCGGCGGCCGCGCTCGGCGCAGCATCTCCGGCGGGCGCCCAGGCCGACCCCCCGTTCTCTGGCACGGTGTTCATCGATCCCGACGTCATCACCGCGTCCGACCCGACGACCTTCACCCGCGCGCACTACTGCTGTATCCGCGAGCGGAAGATGTTCGACCGCCGCGTCAACGCCACGATCACCGTCGACGCGCACATAATCGACGTGTCCTTCAGCGACAGCGACCCGATCGAGGTGATCGTGAACCCCGAGTTCTACAAGCTCGACGCGCTGACGCAAGCCCACAGGTACGCCAAGGTCGTCGGCCAGCTGCCGCTCGCCCTGCGTGCCGACGTCGAGACGATGTGGATCCATCGCGGCAAGCAGCCGTTCGGCGGCCGCAACCACAACATCCTCATCCACACCGGCCAGGCTGGGGAGTACCTCGCCGCCGGCCCGATGCACCACAGTCCCGGTGGCTTCCTCGAGGAGGCGATCGCGCACGAGGCGGCGCACACGTCGCTCGACGACGACCATGCGGCCGCGGACGGGTGGCGCACGGCCCAGGCGGACGACCCGAACTTCATCTCGACCTACGCTCGCGACAACCCGACCCGCGAGGACGTGGCCGAGAGCTTCCTGCCCTACCTCGCGGTGCGCTATCGGCGCGACCGCCTCGACGACGCCACGGCGAGGGCGATCGAGCAGACGATGCCCAACCGGATCGCCTACTTCGACGCCCACGGGTTCGCCGTCGGGCAGCTGGCCCACCCTGGCGCCGCGCTATCGACCGCGGTGTATCTGTCCGATGGGTCTCGGTTCCCCGGGTGGACGCAGTGGAGCGACCGCGACGGGGGCTGGATTGATGCGGCCAGATGGGTTGCTGGGGACTTCAATGGCGACGGCAAGGCCGACGTTGCGGCTATCTGGAACAACGGCGGCACGAACACCCTGACTGTCAGCCAGTCGACCGGCTC
>JAICEV010000031.1 GCA_025923975.1 Propionibacteriaceae bacterium | reverse complement strand
GGCGACCAGCGTGGCGATCGCGTTGGACGCGTCGTGGAGCCCGTTCGTGACGGCGAACCCGATCGCGAGCAGCACCGCCACCCCGAGCTGGGCATCCATGGACGGACTATATGGTCCGCCCTCACGCGTGACCCCTCAGTGCCCGAAGCGCACCTCCGGGAGGAGCCGTCCAAGCCGCGTCTCAACGAGAGCGGCACCGACAGCGCGATGCCCCGCGGGGCCGGTGGGCGAAGCCGCGATCGAGTACGTAAGGACTCTGGTGCGAAACGCTTGCAGCCAGGAACGTCGAGGGCCAGCACGAGTAGATCGAGATCCTCTCGCGGCTGCGCTTCACCTGACCGGCGGCCCTGCGCTCCGGACCGATGAGACGACGTCGAGGATTGCTTGAGTGGTGGCGGCGGCGTCTTGGTCCACGATCAGCCAGATGTGGGTGGCCCACCACGTTGTTGCCGTCGTCCCACTGCTCCCGCTCCGCGCCGAAGACGTCGCCACCTGTGGCCACGACATGGACGTCGAGGCGGCTTCGAGCGTCTCGACGAACGGCTTCTCCTCACGGCGGATGTCTAGCCCGGAGGAGGTAGCGTCGTCCGGCCGAAGGGGAGAACGGGACGATCGTGTCGGTGATGCGGGTGAATGCCGTCACCGTTTCAGGCCCACAGATCTGGAGGGTTGGTCAGGGAACAACCAGACGGTACTCAGCCGACTGGCGGCCGTGCTCGAGGCACCCGACCCGGACTTCGCGATCGTTCCCCCCGTAGCCCGGCTAGATCACATCTGATCACCCGGAGGCATGTACGTGCCGGAGTAATAGTTACCCAGGCTCTCCCAATAGTCGAGGTGATGCGCTTGGTCGAACCTGGGCGCGTCCTTGATCTGGTCCCTCGTACGGTCGACGTACACCTTCTTCTCGGTTGAGTCGATCCGCTCGACGAGACCTGCCGGCACCATCACCTCGCGGCCGAAGAAGGACCCGATGCCTACCTCGAGATACGCCGGCCTGCTGTCATAGGCTGCCTCGACGTGACCGACGTCGCCGTCCACTGCGACAACCGTGTAGCCAGTGAGATCAGTTCCCTCAGCGAACCCCGCGTCGGGCCGGTACTCCCATGGCTGGAAGCCCATCTTCACCCTCCTCCACGGTTGGCAATGAGTTCGTACGTGATTACCGTACTCGCCGCTCCTGTATACACGATTGGTCCGGCATGACGAATGGACACGGATTGGCGCCCTTTCTCTCAGGCATGGCTGGTGCTGTATACCCCCAGAGGGTACGAATGGGATCTGGTCTTCAGGAGAGGCCCAAGGCGGAGTCCTCCGATAGCTGATAAGTAGCGCTCGCCGACGGCGTGGTCGTCCGCCCTAGTCTGGGCTCGTGCGGAGGAGGCTTCGCCCAGACACCGTTCGCGGCATGAACTGCACGAGCAGGGAACTGGCTGGCCCGGGCCATGGCACAGGTGGCAGACGGAGGTCCGCGTACGCCGCCGTGGCTGCAGCATCCAGTCTGCTGATCTTGCCGTTCATTAGCATGCTCCACGCGATTCGAAAGTCAGCGGCGTGATAGTCCACTTCGAAAGCGACCTGAGCATCGCTCTCGGCCAGCTGGGCCAGCGCGCCACCTGGCGCGGTCTTGAAGAAGAGTCGATGACCAGCGCCCAGGCGGTAGTTAACAGGGATGATCTGTAGGCCGGCGGGCGACACGAATCCAACGCGTCCGACGGTGCTCACCGCGAGCAGCTCGAAACACTCAGCCTCGGGCAGAGTCCTCAGGTAGGAACTCGTCTGTGATTCCCGCGGCGTGTCGCTCAAGCCAGTTTCTGTTGACTATTGGGTGTCCTGGGCCCGGTCGGGCACAGCTGTATTCACTGTGGGATGGGTTGCCCCGCCCGTCCACGGCAGAAAGACACGCCGCGAGGGGACCTTCGTCGTACGTCCTCCACGGCGCGAGCCTCCCAACTCTCGCGGAACGCGCAGGGTTTCGACCTAGCTGCCGGCATCTCGCCCATCGCGTCGTTGTTGGGATGAACACAGCTGATGTTGATCACGCCATTCCCGTGCCCGAAATCCTGAGCTTCGGTTGAAAAGTATCGCTCTCTCCCGGCAACCGCACATGCCGTCACCTGACCGGCGGTACCCACGAGCCGCCGCCAGCGAGCTCATCACACGGGTTGAGGCTGTTCAGACGGCACCGGGACCTCGAGCAACTGGCGGTAGGGGCGTAGATTTCGCCCATAGGTCGATAGAACAGGGAACACTGACGGTTCCGGCCGATCCGGCTGCCGCATAGGCCCCGCGCTCCTGGCACTCAGCCTTTCGTCCGAGGCCACGCCTTCAAGCCCGCCGGACGCGTTGGGAGAATTACCTGAGCGATCTCACTTCCGACCCAACTCTGAAGCGTGGCAACCGAGGTCGTGCTGCCCTACCGGCAAAAACGCACGGTCCTCGGTCATGGCTCGTTGGTGAGCGGAGGTATTGAGAGCGCGCGAGAAAGCACCGTGGTTGGAACTACCACCACCGAGGCGAAGGAGTAGGGATGGAACGCACCGCGACATGGCACATTGAGATCTTCCTCTCCGAGGACGGCGATCGAACCCGTGCGGAGGCGGTTCTGCGCACCACCGCGGGGACCGAGCTTCGCCACGAGGGCGTCGCTTGGCGCAATCCAAAGGACACAGCAGTTCCTGAAATTGGCGAGGAACTGGCCACCGCACGCGCACTTAGTGGTCTCGCCCACGACCTCTTTGAGGCAACCGTCAGCGACATCGAGCAGAACGTCCATCAGCGGGTGCAACAAATGCAACTCGATACATGAACGGGCAACCGCGCCGAAGGCCGGGCGGTCAATGACCGCCCACACTGACAGGCTGTCGCTCGCGGACGGGATCGGCATCGCAGTGACTCCGATGCCTGCCGTGCCGAGCGTGTCTAACGGCAACCAGGTTCAAGGAAACGATGTGGCAGCGGTTGGACAGCCTGCGAGTAGCAGAGACAGGCCAGCGCTTGGTGACCCAAGAGGCCGCTTAGCTGGCCGGAACCTGAACTCTACGGTGAACAGCAGTTGGATCCCGGAAGTCGAACGGTGCGGGAACGAACCCGGCCGGTCGGGGCGTGACAGTCATGCCCGGAAGTGAAGGCAGCCCATTGGAGTAATCGACCAGAGTCCCCGTAATCGCACCGTCGCCGCGCAGAGTGAGGTCCAATTCCACTCCGCCCCGAGGCAGGCCGAAGTAGAGCAGCGTGAAACGGTGACGCCGATGGGTCGGGATGTCTGTGACGTTGACGGGCTTGCCATTCACGATGGCCCTAGTCAGCTCGCCGGGAAGGGCCAAGTCGAGATGCGCGTATGGAGCACTCCGTGGTGAGGCGATCCTCAGCCGTACTGTCCGCTGATCTCCTTGCTGTCTGCTTTCCAAAACCGTCATGGTCGGCGCTGCCAGGGTTATCAGCGGGGCTGTGGCGGTGATCACGTCGTGCTGCTGCTCGAAGTAGTACCCGGGCGAAAAGCTGGCGCGGCCCGTCGCAAAGCCGTTGCCGAAGAACTGCCTGGTCCAGTCGTCGGGAGCGCTTCCTGCGCTGAGCCAGCTGGCCTGTCCGGTGTCGGCGTCCAAGGTGTATTGGATGTAGTCGGGCTGTGGTGTGTCGGCATCGAACCTGGTGGCAAGGAGCTGCCCGCCAAGGCATACACCGGCCAACGCGGCCAGGGCGGCGGGAATCGTCCAGCGGCGTTGTGGGGCAAGGAAGTGCAGGTGCGGCACGAGCGCCGGGCTCAAGGCGGCGACGATCAACAGAGCGATGACCGGGAATATCGGCGACTGTCGTGCGCTTCCCGGCGCAGCAAAAGCCGAGTAGATCAGATACACGGGGATGACAGCGACCGCCACGACCACTAGTGCGACCACAGACAGACCCGCCAACCGCGGCCAGGGCCGGGTAGCGGTCGATGGTGCGAGGACGGTCCAGCCAAGCAACCCGATCCCGGCGAACGTGGGCCAGGCGAAGACGTAACTAAAGGCGGGCAGGGCCAAAGCCATGAAGAAGCCGAGCAGCAGCGGAATGGCAAGGGCCCCGGCGGCAACGCTGAGGTCGGACCGCGCCGGTCGGAGCAGCCGCCGTCCCAGCACGTACAGTGCAGCGATCACCGCGAGAGTGACGAAGGTCAGAAACAGCAGGGTCCAGGCTGCCCCGTAGTAGCCACGACCCATCGGGGCCCGGTAGGCCGGATTGATCGCCACCACCGCCAGCCAGGCGAGCACGTCGACTACAAGCGCCACCGGGAGGCTGACCAGCGCCAGGCCGAAGCCCAGAAGGAGGCCCCACCCCCTAAGGAGGTGTCGCCGCAGGCCGACCACCATTAAGGCGATGAACAGCCCGACGAGCACCAGGGCGAGCGCCAGTGCCAACCCCCGCCCGTAGCTGATTACGGTGTTCGGTGCCACGGTGAAAGCCACCAGCTCCGGCGAACTGGGCTTCGGATCGAGGGTTTCGTTTCCGAAATAGCGGGCCAGTGCGAGTGTGTTGTCGCCGTAAACCTGGAGGCTAGCGACATCGAGGTTCGCCGGGTTGTCCCGCATTGTGTGGTACGCGGCACCGCCGCCGAGAAGAAGCGATCCGATCCCGCCAGCACCGGCATCCTTGGTCGCGATGCTGAGTTCGGGGCTGGCAAGCTGCAGGTCGTTGAGAGCCAAGGTGGTGAACCGGTGCGGCATGACCGACAGCGCAGAACGCAGCCAACCGCCATTCGCCGCCGTCGTATAGGAGCCGGGTGCGTTCGGAGTGCCCTGGCCGGCGTAGGCAAGCGCGACGGCACCGCGGTTACTGAGGCTTTCCAGAGCAATGCCGACGGTCACGTCCTGCGCCTCAGGGTGGCGACGGAACAGGTGCGGTCCCAGTGCGGGTGTCTCGTCCCCATCGGCGAACACAATGAGCAGGTCGTTGCGTAGCGGCCCGCTGGCACGTATCGCTCGCACGGTTTCCAGCACGGCGGCGACCCCGGCAGCTCCATCGGCGGCGTTGTTCGAGGTTGGGACGGAGCCGTAGTGCCCGTAGAGCATCACTGTTCCGGTGCTGGCGGTTCCGGGGAGCCGGGCAATGACGTTCTGCAAGTGCGCCGCCGACACTTGGCTCGGATCGAGATCGGTGTCGTACAGCACGCCGGTGTCGTCTTGAACCTGCGGCGATAGGCCGAGACTACGCAGCTCGCCGACCAGATAGTTCACCACTGCCTCATGCTCGGGGGAGGCAATCGGATGCGGTGTGTCGGCGATGGCATGCACCGCAGCCATGGCGCGTTCGGCGGAAAACCGATCCGCACCCGCAGAGGCTGCCGCGACATCAGGGCGGGTGTGCAGCGGCAGCACGGCAAGTCCTACCGCGGCGACCAAGACTGCCACCAGGGCCAACCGCGCGAGCACCGGAGCTGCTGTCCGCTCACCGTCACGCGGCTTCGTCCCGCTGCTGCGGGGGCGGACTCCGCTTTCGTCAGTACGAACGGTTGGGCTTGTGGCGTCCAGCGCGGATGGGATTGCGTCGTGAGAGTCTGTCATCAGCTCTTCCTCTGCATAAGCCCCACGGGAGGGTGAGAGCCGCATCTCTCCCGCCCTGCTGTGCGCGCGTCTGGGTCGAACGGAAAGCCATGGCAGTACTAGAGATTCTGACAACCCTCAGTCCCGTCTTCGTCTTACCACTCACGCAAGCGGTCAGGCGAGGAACTGGCCACCGCACGAGCACTCAGTGGTCTGGCCCACGATCTTTTTGAGGCAACCGTGAGCGACATCGAACAGGACGTCCACCAGCCGGTGCAACGAGTGCGGCTCGATACCTGAAACGGCACGTAAAGCCGATGACGGGCGGTCAGGTGACCGCCCGTCCTCGAGCTGTTAACCCCGGTAACTGGTTACCGACTTCCGGTTACCTCCGCAGTTGCTTCATCTCGCGTTGGATTTTCTCCTCAGTGACTGGCTCACGTCCGAAGACATCCCACGCATTCGCAGCGATCCCGATCCCCCAGCCGCCGATCGGGAAGATGGGCCAGAAGAAGCCTGCCCCAGTGAAGAACCAGATCAGGACGAGAAAGCCGTTAACCGCAAGATAGACCGCGAGATGCATCCAGAAACCCGCCTTCGCCTGGAGCCGCTTCACTGCACGGCGTCTCAGTTCATCCTCCGCGGGAGCATTGTCGGTCGGCTTGTACACCTTGTACTCGGTCGTCATCACCACCGCCTCCTTTCACTTCGGTCGGTGGAATCGACCTCATATTCATCGTGGCGCTATACCGATGGACAAGGCAGAGGGCATTCGGCCCCTTGCTGGGCGAATAAGGTCCCCTTTCCCTTGTGCATACCGCCGAACTACCCGAGGACGGGAACTGCTGCCCCGGGGCGGGTCGAAGGTCCCAGACTTAAGGTCTGTGTGGCTCTGCTCGCCGGTGCGTACGTGTGGTGGAAATGCAGATAGGAATATCCTCAGCGAACGGAGACGATCAGATGACTGTGACCGCAAGGCGCGAACGCCATATGTTCGCCCGGATCTGATTAAGCAGTGAGTGCGCAGCCGGGAGGCGAGTCCTTGCGCCTCGCCTCCCCAGAAGACGCCGCTGTGACGCAGCGGTTACTCAAGTCGGCGGAGCCGTCCATCCAGCTGCATGTGGTAACTGATCTCTTGGGTCGGCTAGTAGACAACCGTGAGGTGCGCCGATTGCAGGAGCAAGAGGTGCGCCGATTGCGGGAGCAAGTGCGTACATCATCGCGGGTGGCAAGACTGTTGTCCGAGCGGGATGACACAGGACGCATCCCCCATGATCCATACCGGGCAAAGTGGTACGGGGCGCATTGGGTGCTGGTCGCCCTCGCCGAGCTGGGTTACCCCGTCGGTGATGAATCGCTCGTGCCGTTACGCGACCAGATCTTGGGCTGGCTCTTCTCCAGTGACTACGAGCGCTACATGGGCCGCGTACATGGGCTGCCGACGCTACATGCCTCCATCGATGGCAACGCGGTCTGGTCGACGCTTTCGCTCGGCATTGCCGATGAACGCACCGAGCCGTTGGTGCAGCGACTAATCGACACCCAGTGGCCGGATGGCGGCTGGAACTGTGATCGGCGGGCGAGCGGGCGCTCCTCATCCTTCACCGAAAGCCTCATACCGCTGCGTGCTCTGGCCTTGCACGCCCGGCTGACCGGAGACGAACGCAGCCTCCTCGCCGCGGAACGCGCCAGCGAGTTTTTCCTGGCTCACCGATTGTTCCGACGCCGCCACAGCGGGAGGGTGATTGCGCCGGCGTTCCTGCAGCTGCACTATCCGTGCTATTGGCATTACGACATCTTGTACGGCCTGGAGGTCCTCGCTGAGGCCGGACGCGTGAATGATCCGGGCTGCGATGAGGCGCTGGAACTGCTGCGCGGGAAGGCCTTGCCCGACGGTGGCTTCCCTGCCGAGCACCGCTATTACCGCAGTGGTCCGAATGCCACCGGGCAGCGGTCCCTGGTGGAGTGGGGGCCGACCAGCAGTCGGCGCATGAACGAATGGGTCACGGTGCGGGCGCTCAAAGTACTGCAGTCGCGTACGGACCCATGACGCAACTGGCTGCCGCCTGCGCGGTTGCCGACGGGTTGGCGCGGCAACATCTCCGCGACGATGCCCCGGCAACCGACGTGGTGCAGACCGCTCGCGATCTTGTTGGTCTGCATGCGACTGGAGCGCCCAATCCATACCTCCAGCTCTTCGCCCGGATGCCAGGGTTCACGCGCCCGGCGCTGGACCAGGAGTTGTACCAGCGCCGCAGTCTCGCGCGTGTTCGTTGCATGCGCGGCACCCTCTTCCTGTTGCCGCTCGATCTGCTGCCGATAGCGTGGGCGGCCACTCGTGAGCTGGTACTCGGGCCGTCCACGAAGTACCTGATGGCTCAGGGCTTGACACCTCGTTCCTACGAGCGGTGGGCACGCCTGGTAGATGCGGTCCTAGCCGGCAGAGCGCTGTCCGCCGCGCAGCTCCGAACTGAGCTCGGCGCGGGCCGCGACGTTGCGCTCCCCGCCGTGCTGAACCAAATGTGCGACGAGGGCCGGCTGCTCCGGGACCGCCCGGTCGCCGGGTGGCGGGACGCGCATAGCACCTACTGCCGCCTGGCCGAGGCCCTGCCCCACGTCAGGCTGAATGATCTTGACCCAGCTCATGCGGCGGCCCTACTCATCGAGCGGTATGTCGCGCGTTACGGCCCGGTCACGCTCGACGACATTGCGTGGTGGACCGGCCTTGGCGTACGACGCTGCCGAGACGCGCTGCACGAACTCGGCACGCAGATCACACCGGTGCGCGTGCCGGAGTGGGACGGCGAGCACTGGGTCATCCGCGCCGACCTGGATCGGATCATGCATGCGACCGGACCGGAACAGACGCCAGTGTCGCTGCCGGCCGCTCTCGATCCGTACACCATGGGCTTCCGGCGGCGGGCTCGCCTGCTCAATCCTGACCGTCAGGACTTTGTCTATGACCGTGGCGGAAACGCGACCAGCGTGGCGCTAGTCGACGGGCGGATTGCCGGCGTCTGGGATGTGCTGACTCCCGGCACGGGGGTCGGGTTCTTCGCGTTCCACACACTGACCAGCCCGGTGGACGATCAGATCAAGGTGGAGCTTGCCCGCATCGGGTCGTTTATTACGGGTACGACGGTCGAGGTTCGCCAGGTTGGTCAGATGACGCCGCTGACCGAACGCCGTGCCGGCTGGGTACTTAAGCCACTCCATGACCGGTGACCGCCGCACCTGTCGTAGCCCCGGGCCACGAGCCACCGGTCGAGAAATGATCTCCCATCGCGGTCAGGCCAAAGCCTGCCGCAGCCAGCGCACATACTGCGGCGGGTCGAAGATGGCGGCGGTGTGGCCGGCCTGCCCCATACTGATTGCCTCCACATGCCGCCCGAACAGCCGCTCGTACCGCGGCAGGTCCCACCGTCCTTGGGTGGGATCGTTGTCAGCACGCAGGACCACGGCTCGCCCATTCCAAGCATGGAAAGCCCCGGGGCGGACCAGGCGGGTCTTGATGATGTCCGCCACCACTGCGAAATGGGAGACCACGTCGGCGCGGGTTAGATCGCGCTCGAGAATCTCGCGTACCGCCGCCCGCCAGTCCTCATGCTTCGGGTCGGTGGTGAGCACCTTGGCCAGTCCGCCGGCCAGCAGCCGCTTCACCCGCTGCTCAGGCAGTAGTCGCGCCAGACTGATAGCCAAATACTCCAATGGCAGCCAGGCGCGGCCGTAGTCGGCCGGTCCGGTGCTGGACAGGACCAGTCGATCCACTGCCTGTGGGTGGCGGGCCAGGAAGGGTTGGGCCAGTACGCCACCGTAAGACTGGCCAGCAAGGTGGAAGCGGCGGATGCGCTCCGTATCAAGGATGGCGCTTAGGCCCTGGTCGAACTGCTCGAAACTTCGCAGGACCGGGTAGTCCGGCGCCAAGACAGTGCAGGCACGGGCCAGTAGCTGCAGAAATCCGAAGCCGAAGGCTGCCCGACGTAGGCCACCAGTCAGCCAGACCACGGTCGGCCCGTCGCCCAGGCGGTAATACCGCCATTGAAGGCCGACCACCGACAGCTGCTTTCCACATGCCGCGGAGAAGCGGCGCATCTGCGCGCGGATCGGATTCTCTGCTGCAGGGAGGGATGTGCCCACAGTGACCTCCTGACGCCCTGTGGCCGCTGCGCCAACGGATGCCGGCGGCGAGTCTAAAGTGTGGCTAACCTGTGATGCTCATGACGTCTTCGACGGCTCGGGTAGCGTCCTCATGGAGTGTCGGGTGGTCCGGGGTTCGCAAAGTTCCGGCCCAGCTCATATGCCTGCGCAAGATAGTTCTTGATCGTCTTAGGCGGTGCTGTGGTGGCTGTATAGAAGTAGACGTGGTCAACCCTTTCGATGCCCGGGTACCGGAACGTCCACTCATCTATCACTGCGTCCATTGCGTCCCGCACTCCCGCGTCGTACGCGGCCTTGTCGAACAGCGTCGAGGTCATAATGAGCGCGCGCTTGTGATGAAGCAGCGGCTGCCGTCCATTCACGTCGCCGTGCCATGCCGCCTCGTTGAGCCCGTACGCGAAGCCGTAGGTGAACACCCGCTCGATCCATCCCCGCATGATCGCCGGGAAGTTGCAGAAATGGACCGGCGCTATGAACGCAAGGCCGTCCGCACCGGCGACCTTCTTCTGTTGTGCGCGTGCGTCCTTCGGCATATGACGTCGAATCAGCGCGGCGATCTCTGGGGGCGTCTTGTCACGCAGTGCTCGCCGAGCAAGCCAGCGCTGCAGTGGACCCCGAGAGCTGTCCATCACCTGCTGCCTTAGGTCCATCTCCGCTAGCACTGATGACGGTATTTCGGCATCGATGTAGCTGGCTGCATCGCGCGCCTTGAACACCGGGTCGAACTTGATGGCGTGCAGGTCCACGACCTCACTCTTATGCCCGGCGTCGGCAAGACCTGCCGTGAACCGATCCAGCACCGAGTGACAGAACGATCGCGGGTCATGGTGCGCGTAGACGGTCAGCACCTTCATGTGAACCTCACTCAGATCGGGACGCCAATTTCAACCCGACGGTCGCACGGCGCCACATACCACCACAAAGGTCGAACGTCCTGAATTGCCGCCGATCCGGGACCTCGTGGCCTTAGATTCGGGCCCAATGGCACACGTACCACCTCGTAGCCGGCCGATGTTGTCACCCGCCAGCAGTAGTGCTACATCATCGCCTCCGACGCAGCTTGCGACGCCAGATTCGGGCTCAGCCCCGCCGGTGGGCCGATAGTGGCATCAGCTCGAAGTGGACCGCCATTGTTCCTCTTTCAGGTTCTGGGCTGAACACGGCGGGGAAGGTGCCGAACCCGAACTCGGAGAGGTCGATCCGGAACGCGTACGGGTCCGTCTCGTCGTCCGGCTGCAGCGGGAACCCCTTGTAGAAGACCGGTATCGGACTCAGGATCCGGATGCGTAGCTGACCACGGCGTACGAACACCTCGACCCCAGCACCCAACATCGCTCTCAGACGAACATCGGTGAGCGGCCCGGGAAGGTAGTAGCGCCCACACAGCTCACCCCAGACCTCAGGGCGTTGCGGGACGTCGGTTCGGATTACCTCATCCGGGACGCCGAGCAGGTGGTTGACGAGCCTGGACAGTTCCGTCCCGAGCCACCCCGTTCCACCATGGGTTCCGTTGGTGAAGGCCATCACGCCGAGCCCGTCGTATGGAGCCACCAAGATCTGTGAATCGAAGCCAGGCAGAACCCCGATGTGCTCGACCAACTGATGGTTGCCGGCGTTGCGCCGCCAAAACGCCAGGCCCATGCCCGGTATCCGCGGATGCGGCTGGTACTGCGCGTCAAACATGCTGGCCAACGTCGCCGGTTTCAGCACCGAGCCGTACTCGCTGGCGCCCCCAGACATCAGGACCGCGAGGTAGCGGGCCATGTCGTTTGGGGTGGAGTAGGCGGCGCCGGCTCCCACTGTGATGACCTGGCGGTCCGCGACCGCTTCCGCGCCGCGGGATCGGAGCTTATAGCCGGTCGCGAGCCTGGAATGGTCAACTTCGGACCGGACGAGGGTGGTGTCGGCCATGCCAAGAGGCTTGAAGACGTGCTCGCGGAGATAACTCTGAAGGGGTTCACCGGTCACATCTTCGATGATCTGTCCCAGCGTCGCCGGGCTGTGGTCGCCGTACCGGAATCGGGTGCCCGGCTCCGCGTGCAAGCGCAGTGCCCCTCGGTAGTACTCGGCCAGGGACGGCACTGGCCGCCCCATCTCGACGCTCTCCCCGTAGTCCTGGCGCAACATCCCGGAGCGCGGCACCTGCTCAGGAATACCGGCGGTGTGGGTCAGCAGATGTCGGATCGTCGCCGGCCGCCAGCTGGCCTTCGCGGGCACCAGCCGGTACGCGCGCAGGTAGTCGTTTGCAGGGGCGTCCAGGTCGACCAACCCTTGCTCCCACAGCTGCATGACAGCAATCCCGGTGAAGGTCTTGGTGATGGATGCGATCCGAAAGACCGTGTCCTTGGTAACCGGCGTCTGCGCCGCGATGTCCGCGACCCCCTGGCTTTGGAAGAACTGGAGTGACCCGTTGCGCACCACACCGAGAGCGAAACCAACAGCCGGTCGGCGGTTAAGAATTTCGTCGACCCGGGCCCTCATCTCCAGCTGATCGACCTCAGGCATGGGTTCCTCCTTCTGACTGCCCGACGCTGCGGCTTCTCGTGGCGTCGGTTCCGCTCTCAGCTCGATCGCCGAGCCCGACCAGCATCCGCGCTGCATGACGAAATGGACCGGCTCAAGAAGCTGCCCCAGCGACCCTGGCCAGCGGGCCGCTCGCTCCACGGGCAGTTCGGATTAAGCGCTGCACGTCCTCGGCATCCGACCCCACAACGCTCATCTTGGCTCAGACCCGGCCGTAGGCACAGTACGCACCTCGGACGAGCAAGCTCGCCCCGGCAGTAGGCATCACAGCAGGGCGAAGACGGCAGGCGCTGTGCTGCGAGCTACCGCCATCGGCTGTTCAAAGCGCTGCAGTCACCGACACACCACGGGCACGGCGGCGCTCAAGGTACCTTTGCTGAGTAGGGCTCTGATCCGTCATCGTCGCCGCTGCCTGCGGCTGATTTCGTATCTCCGTAGCCGAGCCGCCCCCTAGTGAGGGCGATGAGCAAGCCCGCACCCAGCAGGTAGGTGGACAGCAGCACCGCGTCAACCAGCGGCGCGTCGGCTGTCAGCAGCAAATGATCTTGGGCGGGAGTGAAGCTGGCATGCAGCAGGATGCACAGCAAAACGCTCCTGGTCCTGTTGTAGAGCCAGGTGTAATAGAAAGCGAGCACCAGCGGCACCACAAACCCAGCCGGGCCGTACAGCGGAACGTGCCAGATCCCCCAGCCCAAACCGAGAATCAGCGTGGCGACCAGCGGCGCGTACCGCTGCTGCAGCCGAGGAAGCGCGAAGCCCCGCCAGCCGGGCTCCTCTTGCCCACCAAAGATCACCGCGGTGAGCAGGAGCGTCTGCAGGTACGCCGGGATTCGTTCGCCGACGAGGGACACGTCCGGCTGCTCGCCGAGCGCCGCCAGCGTGAGATTCAAGATCACCGCCAGCAACACAGGAAGACCCAGCGCGTACGCGTAGTACGCCGGGGACACCCGCCAGCGCAGAATGCCTCGCAGCCACTCCGACAAGGACCCGCCGGTCCGGGAGATGACGATCGCCGCTGCCAGCATCGGCCCGAACGCGCCGATCACGATGAGAACCGTGCTCAGCATCCCGCCGGCAAGATGGGAGAGCAGCCAGAACGGCCACGAGAACGCGTACGCCAACGCGAAAAACCAGATGACCGGGTGTCGGCCCATCCGGGTCTCGGACGGGCTCGTCGAGGTCGAGTTCGGCCGCTTCGGGCTACGTGCCATCATGATGGCCCCTTCAGGATCGGGTTGATTCATCCCGAATTCGCGCCATGGTATCGAGCGTCCTCGGCGCCAGGATCGATCTGCCATGACGCTGCACGGCAGCCGAGGCACACCTTGTGATTGTGCTCGTTGCTCCACAGGATTCGCCGGCCGGTTCCTTGCCCTGATCAGCACCGTGATCAAGAGGGACAGGACCTTAGGCCCTTGGCTAGACGACGCGCAGCTTCAAGAGTTGACTCATGACCCGCCAGGTCACCGGCCAACCGCAAGCCTCGGCGGCTGGCTTCTGGGAGGAGGCTTGTACTGGCCTCAGCGGCCTGCCCGGCGGTCGTGGCCTGAATATCGCGTACGAGGCGGTGGACCGGCACACCACAGGCCCATTCGCGAGCCGCGTGGCGCTGCGCTGTCTGGCTGAGTCCGGCGCCCCACACGAGATGACGTACCGCGAGCTGGCCGAACGCAGCAGCAGGTTCGCGTCGGCGTTGGCATCGCTGGGGATCGGCAGAGGGGAGCGCGTCTTCGTGCTCACCGGGCGGATTCCCGAGCTCTACATCGCGGTCCTCGGCGGACTCAAGCTCGGCGCGGTCGTCTGCACCCTGTTCGCAGCTTTCGGCCCGGAACCCATCGCGCAGCGGCTGCGTCTTGGCGACGGGCGGGTACTTGTCACGACTCCGGAACTGTACGACCGCAAAGTGGCCGCCAGCCGTGCGGAGCTACCCGACCTGCGTCAGGTGTTGCTGACCGGCGATCCCACTGAGTGTCTGCAGCGGCCGGAGACAGGCTCGCTGACAACAGCCCTCGACGAGGCAGCAGCGGAGTTCCAGATCGCGCCGACCAGCACTGAGGACCCTGCCCTGCTGCACTTCACCAGCGGCACTACAGGCACGCCCAAGGGCGCGGTCCACGTGCACGGCGCGGTCGTGGGCCACGTCGCCACCGCGCGCCTGGTGCTGGACTTGCGAGCCGAAGACGTGTACTGGTGCACCGCGGATCCCGGCTGGGTGACCGGCACGTCGTATGGCATCGTCGCGCCGCTCGTCATCGGCGCGACCTCGATCGTGGACGCGGCGGAGTTCGACGTGCACCGCTGGTACCGGACGATCGAGGAGCAGCGGGTCACCGTCTGGTACACCGCCCCAACCGCGATCCGCCGCCTGATGCGCGCGGGCGACCAGGCGGCGGAAGCGTACGACCTGTCGTCATTGCGTGCGGTCGCCAGCGTTGGGGAGCCGCTCAACCCGGAGGCAGTGGTGTGGGGGCAACGCGTGCTCCACCGGACCATCCGCGACAACTGGTGGCAGACCGAGACCGGCGCTATCGCCATCGCGAACTACGGTGACGCGCCGGTACGGCCTGGCTCGATGGGCCGCCCGGTGCCGGGCATGACGGCCGCCGTGCTGGTGCGTGGCGAGGACGGCCGTGCCCACAGGGACAAAGGCCACGTCACCGTGGAGCAGCGGCCGAACACTGTGGGAGAGCTGGCGCTACGCACTCCCTGGCCGTCGATGTTCCGGGGCTACCTGCATGATGACAAGCGGTACGCCGACTGCTTCGCCGACGGCTGGTACGTCACCGGCGACCTCGCGCGCATCGACGATGACGGGTACTTCTGGTTCGTCGGGCGTGCCGACGATGTGATCAAGACCGCTGGTCACCTGATCGGGCCGTTCGAGGTGGAGAGCGTGCTCATGGAGCACCCAGCCGTCGCCGAAGCCGGCGTGATCGGACGTCCCGATCCACTCGTCGGCGAGGTCGTGAAGGCGTTCGTGGCGCTCAAGCCCGGCTACACCCCCGATGAAGTGCTGCGCCGGGACCTGCTCGCCCACGCCCGGAAGCGCCTCGGCGCGACCGTGGCCCCGAAGGAGATCGCCTTCCAGCAGGACCTGCCTAAGACCCGGAGTGGCAAGATCGTGCGTCGCCTGCTCAAGGCCCGTGAACTGGGCCTGCCCGAGGGCGACGTATCTACCTTGGAGCAGCAATGAGCACCGAACTCCAAACCGCGGGGCTCGACCTCGGCGAGCGGCTGCACCAGATGCTTCGCGTGCGCCGGTTCGAGGAGCGCTGCGCGGAGCTCTACTCTGCTGCGAAGATCCGTGGGTTCCTTCACCTCTACATCGGGGAGGAGGCCGTAGCAGCGGGGATCATTCCGGAGCTCGGCCCCGAAGACGCCGTCGTGTCCACTTACCGCGAGCATGGGCACGCCCTCGTCCGAGGCGTTCCCATGCGCGCGGTAATGGCGGAAATGC
>JAICEV010000030.1 GCA_025923975.1 Propionibacteriaceae bacterium | reverse complement strand
GAGGGCAAAACCGGCCCCGGTAATCACCACAAGCAATCCGAGATCAGCGATGGCGGCATCGACCTGATCGATCGTGTGGAAATAGTTGCGATACACCAAGATGATCGCCACTGTGACGATGCCATAGACTAGCCGGTGGCCTGCAATGGTCAGCAGTCCGATCCCGGCCGCACGCCGACGGCGCAGATGCGTCAGCGCTTCCATCAGACCAGCGACGACATCGCGGACTCTCACCGGTTCCACGTCGTCGGGACCGAGCTGGCGTCGCGGGATCCACAGCGCCAGTCCGGCGCTCAGGGCAAACCCGGCTGCGGCAATGACAAACAAGATCGCATTCGCCCGATAGTCGGGCATCGCATGACCCAAGATCAGCCGCAGCGGGGTGGCGATCGCGACTCCGATCAGCAGCCCGACGGGACCGACCACAGGTACCACCGAGTTGGCGACCATGTACTCGCCGGGGTCAATAGTGTGCGGAAGTGAGGCCGACAACGCCGCCAACAGAAAACGGTTGAGGCTCATGACCAGCAGCACGCCACCGTAGAAAAGCGCCTCGACGCCTAGCGTCCGAAGCCCTGTCGCGACTAGCGCCGCAACAAGCAGGGTGACCGCGCCTCGAGCGAGATTGCACGCGACGATGACCTGGCGCCGGGACACCCGGTCGATCACCACCGCGGCGAACGGTCCCAAAATGGAGAACGGCAGCAAGGTGATGGCCAGCACCAGGGCGATGGACGCCGCATCTGGTTGCCGCTCGGGCGAGAAGAGCACATAGGCAGCGAGTGCGACCTGGAGTACTCCATCACAAGACTGGATAGCGAGGCGGACCGCCAGCAGCCGCCGAAAGTATCGGTGCCGCCACAACTGCTGAAGGCTCCGAGCGAATTCCATGCTTAACCTTGCGGGCTTTAACCTTGCGGGTACTTCTTCACATACTCCGAGAGCTTGTCTTTCTTCATCGCCTGGGAGAGTTCGGCCAGCTTGGCCGTGTCCACGACATTAATGCTCTGCCCGTCGCGGGTCGTGGCAAAACCGGAGATGGGCGCCTGCAGCAGTTCGATGTCCTTGCCGGTGAGTCGCAGCGAAAGGGCTGTGCGCCTGATCTCGGCATCGCTGAGGTCGTTGTCGACCGTCAGGTGCTTCGCGACATTGCCGACGAAGTTGATGAAGGTTGTCGGATCGGAGAGCACCTGAACGCTCAGGCCCTTCTGCACGATGGCCTTGATCACATTGCGCTGGTTCTCCGCTCGATCAAGATCACCACCAGGCAGCAGCTTGCGCTCCCGGACGAACCACAGTGCTTCCTCACCGGCGATCGTGATCTTGCCCTCGGGATAGTCGAAACCGTGAGAGCTGAAGGCTGTCTTGTTGGTGACAGTTACGCCGTCGAGGTCCTCGGTAAGCCTGATGAAACCCTCGAAGTCGATCAGCACCACGTGATCCATCCGGACCCCGGTCAGATCCTCCAGAGTACGCACGGCTAGCGGCGCACCTCCGAAGGCGAATGCGGCATTGATCTTGTTCTTGCCGTAGCCAGGGACGTTGACGTACATGTCACGCGGAAACGAGATGACGTACGCCTTGTCCCGCTTGGCGTTGAGGTGGACTACCAGGACCGTGTCGCTGCGCCCGTTGCCTTCGTTGCCGGGATCGCGGCTGTCGGAGCCGAGCAGCACATAGTTCAGCGTGCCGGTTTCCTGCGCTGGGGGCCGGAGAGACGATTCATCCGCGGGCAGCTCGACGCCTCGGTTGAGGTTCTTAGTAAGGCTGCGGTCGATTGTCGCGGCGTAGAGCAGGCCAGCACCTATCGCCACGACGAGCACGACAGCCACACCGATCAAGATTTTCGGCAGCAGTCGGCGCCTCTTGGGCGTCGCGGCAGCGTCGTCTGGTCCCGACTCGCGCGTCGCGGTGGTCTGGGTCATTGGGTTCCTTCTCCGGGGAAGAGCAACCGGCAGTCTATGCGGCCGATGCGATCCGGCCCGTGGTTCGCGATCGATCGTTACAGGACTCGCGGGCCACCGCTGCATTGTCGTCGCCGTTACGATCCGTATATGTCACGCGCCGAAGAAGCTGCGCGAAGGGCCGAGCTCGCAGCGGCGCAGGAGCGCGCCGAGTCACAACAGGCTCAGAAACTGATCGACGAGTTCGTTGCTGCGGCCAAAGCGAAAGGCATCGCACCTGGTCCGCTGAAGGCGACGCTGTACACCGGCCAATCGGTGAAGACCGACAAGGTCGGCTGGTACCTACGCAAGAACCAAAGCCTCGCGATCGGTGAGGATGGTTCGTACTACGTGCTGACAGTTCCAGGTGGCCTGCGCGAGCGGATCTCCGGGGTGAAGCTGCAGCCGAAACCGCCACCCCTGATCGTAGGCAAGGGTGGCCGCGACGGCGAGTCCGGCGACCTGGTGGACTTCCTCAGGTGGAGGCTTGAGGCTGGCTGACTATATGTCCTCCATGGCTGCTGCCGACTTCTTGACCTTCACAAACTTCATGTAGGCGTTCACGACCTCGCCGGGCTTACCACGCATCATCAGCTTGCCTTTGTCGAGCCAGATCGCCTCGTTGCACATCTGCTTGATGCTGCCCAGCCCATGGCTGACCAGGAACATGGCCCGCGCGCTGTCGCGCAGCTCGGCCATCTTGGCGTTCGCCTTCTCCCGGAACTGGGCATCGCCGGTGGACAACGCTTCATCGATCATCAAGATGTCGGGCTTCATATGGACGGCAACGGAGAACTCCACCCGTGCGGACATGCCCGAGGAGTACGTCCGCATCGGCATGTCGATGAAGTCGCCAAGCTCGGTCCATTCAGCGACCTCGTCGGCCCGTTCCTCAACCTCCCGGCGGGACAGGCCGGCGGCCAGGCCGCCGAGGACGATGTTTTCCCGCCCCGACAGGTTCTTATTGAAGCCAACGCCGAGCGCCAGCAGGGTGCTGGCCCGGCCCCACACCTCGATGGAACCGCTGGTGGGCGGCAGGATGCCGGCCATCGCTCGCATCAAGGTGGACTTGCCGGCGCCGTTGGAGCCGATGATGCCCATCGCCGTACCGGTACGCACATCGAAGGAGATGTTCTTGATTGCCTCAACTTCCCGGACTGCGCGCTGCCCGCGTCCGAAACGGATCAGAGCCTGCTTCAACGTCGGCTTGCGTTCGAACGTCGTGCGGTAGGTGATGGAGAGGTCATTCACCTTCACTGCCAGCGGAAGCTCGCCGTTAGACAAGACGGACAGCAAACTCACGCTCCCTCGAGATGAAGTACAGAAAGCCGATCACCGCAGCCGCAAGCGCCCACACCGCAGCGGATATCCACATGTAGGGCGTTGGGAACGCGTCGCTTTGCAGCAGCTCCGTGTAGCCGCCGATCATGGAGTACATCGGGTTGAGCTGGATGAGCGTGATGATCGGCCCAGAGAATCGGCCCAAAATGTGTTCTGGGGCCCACAAGATCGGGGATAGGTACATCCAGATCCGCACAAAGAACGGCAGGAAGCTCGACGTGTCACGGAAGTAGACCTGGAGTGCCGCAAAGAAGGCCGCTAAACCCATGGCGAAAACGATCATGGTGGCTAGGAAGTACAGGGACAGCAACATCTTCGGTGACCAGACATGGGTCAGGAAGATTGCATGGAAGACGAAGTAGACCGGCACGGTGGGCAGGAAGCGGAAGAACGCCGTACGAACTGCGGACAACGGAATCAATAGCCGTGGGAAGGGCGTATTCAGCAGCAGCTTTCCGGAGCTGGTAACTGACTTCGCGCCGCTGGTAACCGACGTACCGACCAGTTGGAAGGCGAAGATTCCTAAGGTCAGATGAGCGAAGAAGGCTGGATCGTTCTCGCGGCGGATGATCGTCACCAGGACGTAGTACACGGCGGCCAGCAGCAGCGGGTTGAGGATCAGCCATAGCTGCCCGAAGAACGTCGATGTATTGGCACTCCGCATGTCCGCCCGGCTCATCTCGGCCGCAAAGGCACGGCGGCGCCACAACTCACGGAAGTACGGAATCAGCGGGGGCAAGCCGGCCCGGTGAGGACCGTAGAAGTGGTAGACGGGCTCGAACTCGGCCTGTCTGGCACGACTCACGCGGGCACGCTTCTCTCGGGCATCGCTGGGCGCCGTCATATCGGCACTGTCATCTCGATGCTCGTGGCGTCTGATCTCTCGTACCTTCACCTACGTCGTCTTCCGGTCCTACGCATTTGGAGGGCACCACTGTCCCACGGGCGTTCGCGCATCACGCTTTGGAATCGGCCTTTACCGACGCTCACACCCGCTGATGGCGACCACGAAGGAATAGTCTGCCACGGTTGGGCCCAGCCAAACCCGTAAGGAAAATCTCTTGGTCAACTGTCGATTACGGCCCCCGCCGCACGTCGAGAGGTGTCAGAACCCTTCACACCACCCTGGAGCAGCACCATGAAGTACGTGTTGATGTACACCAACCGCCCAGATCTCGATGCCGCCGTCCCCGCGGACCGGCAGGCGGAGGTCTACCAGGCCATCTACGGCTGGTTTGAAAAGCATGGCGCCGTGATGACCAATATGGGCGCCGAGCTGCAAGGCCCCGAAACCGCCACCTCTGTGAAGTCGTCGCCGAATGGCGGGGAGCCGGTTGTCGTTGATGGCCCGTTCTCCGAGGCGAAGGAGAACGTTGGTGGATTCAGCATCATCGATGTTCCCGACCTGGACGCCGCCATCGCCATCGTCAAGGAATGGCCGTCGCTCCAACTGCCGGGCGTCGCGGTGGAAATTCGGCCGATCGTGGATCACAGCGAGATGTGACCGGCCTGGCTGGCCCTTCAGGTGCCGGGTCATGGCCTGCGGTTCCATACGCTGCCGGCGCTGCTGACCGCGAGCGTGCCGACGGTCTCGGCGGTCGTGGCCCCTAAACCGAGGAGAAGGAGCTCTGAGTCATGTGCCCTGAGCCTGTCGAAGGGCACCGCACCGACCAGCCCTCGGCAGAGGATGCGGCACTAGCGCGCATTGTTCGCCGGGAGGCTGGTCTGATCGTCGCCCAGCTGCAGCGCCGCCTCGGCAACTTCGACATTGCCGAGGAGGCGGTACAGGAAGCGATCGTCATCGCCCTACGGACCTGGCGTCGTGATGGGATACCAGTCAATCCGGGAGGGTGGCTGTCGCTGGCGGCGCGCCGCCGAGCCATCGATCTGCTGCGGAAGCGCTCTCGCGAGGTTCCGTTGGCCGATGAGTGGGACGCCGATCCCACGACTTCGGCAATGGCTGCGCAGCGTAGCGGCGATGAGCGGTTGCCGATGCTCTTCGGTTGCTGTCATCCGGCGTTAAGTGTCGAGGCCCGTCTGGCTCTGACGCTGCGAGCCGTCGTCGGCATGACAACGCAACAGATCGCCAGTGCCTTCCTGGTGCCGGAGGCGACCATGGCCCAGCGCCTGGTACGGGCCAAGCGCAAGATCACAACTGCTGGCATTCCGTTCACCATCCCAGCAGCAGCTGATCTTGCTCCGCGGTTGGACGACGTACTGACGGTGATCTACCTCAGCTACAACGCGGGCTATCTGGAGCCGTCGGCCTCCGGGCGTGAGCTGAGCGACGACGCCATCTGGCTCGCAGAGCTCGTGACTCGAGCCATGCCAGACCAGGCAGAGGCCTGGGGATTGCTTGCGCTGCTGACCTTTCTGTCATCACGTACCCAATCACGGTTCGATGATCAAGGTCGGCTGGTGCTGCTGGAAGATCAAGATCGGGATCGTTGGGATGAGGTGGCGATCAGTCGTGCCGACGGCTATTTGTCCACTGCCGCGGCCCTGGGCCAGCCTGGCCGGTTCCAGCTGCAGGCGGCGATTGCCGGCTGCCATGCCAATGCCAAATCGTGGGATGAGACCGACTGGCTGCAAATCCTGACCCTCTATGACCTGCTGCTTCGCTTTGACTCCTCGCCGGTGATTCGGTTGAACCACGCCATCGCGCTCAACCATCTCCGCGGCCCCGAGGCCGCCTTGGCCGAAGTTGATCAAGTTGCCGCTCGGCTGAGCGGCTATCACCTCTTGCATGCCACCCGGGCTCAGCTGCTGACCGCACTCGGTGATCATGCGGCGGCCCGGGCCGCCAATGAGCGGGCGCTGGCGTTGACACACAATCCGGCTGAACAGTATCTGCTGCGATCACGGCTCATGAATGGCGGCGAATGACTGCGCCTGGGCTGCGACGTACTTCGGTCGTTTGCGATCACAAGCGCCCAAACGGTCGACATTCAGGACTGCTGATCGGCCCACCAGGCGAGTAGCTCTTCGCGCGCGCGTTCCTCCCCGAGCGGACCGTCCTCCATTCGACGTTCCAGCAGGAACGCGTAGGCGCGGCCGACGTCGCGACCCTCGGGAATCCCCAAGATCTCCATGATCTGGCTTCCATTGAGATCGGGTCGGATCGCGTCCAGCTCCTCCCGCGCAGCCAGCTCCGCAATCCGTCGCTCCAGATCGTCGTACGCACTGCGCAGCCGTTCCGCCTTGGCCTTATCTCGGGTGGTGACGTCGGCTCTAGTCAGAACGTGTAGCCTCGCCAGCTGGTCTCCCGCATCGCGGACATACCGACGAACCGCTGAGTCAGTCCAGCCGCCATCACGATCCAGGCTGGCCGCGTAGCCATGGAAGCGCAGATGCAAGGCAATCAGATCGCAGACCGCCTTGATGTCCTCGCCACTGAAACGCAGCGCGGTCAACCGCTTCCGGGCGAGCTTGGCGCCCACAACGTCATGGTGGTGAAACGACACCTTTCCGCCCGGCTCGAACCGCCGAGTCGCCGGCTTGCCGATGTCGTGCAGCAGAGCCGCCAGCCGCATGATCAAATCCGGCTGCTGCGGCAGCCGATCCTCCAGCTCGATCGCCTGTTCCAGCACCATCAGGCTGTGCTGGTAGACATCCTTATGCCGGTGATGTTCGTCGCGTTCCAGCCGCAGTGCCGGCAGTTCCGGCAACACTTTGGCGGCCAGCCCTGTCGATACCAGCAAGTCGAGGCCAGGCCGCGGCCCGTCGGTCAGCAAGAGCTTGCTGAGTTCATCACGAATCCGCTCGGCAGAGATGATCGAGATCCGATCTGCCATATCTCGCATGGCCGCGACCACTTCAGGAGCCGGCCGGAACCCGAGTTGCGCGGCGAATCGCGCCGCGCGCATCATCCTCAGCGGATCATCGCTGAAAGAGCTCTCCGGCGTCGCAGGCGTCCGGATCACTCGGCGCGCCAGGTCGTTCAGCCCTCCGTACGGGTCAACGAACCGCTTCTCGGGAATCGACACCGCCATGGCATTGATTGTGAAGTCGCGACGAAGAAGATCATCGTCGAGCGTGTCACCGAATGCGACCTCTGGCTTCCGGCTGTGTCCGACGTAGACATCGGAGCGGTACGTCGTGACCTCGATGACCCAGCTGGTCTCCCCGACGTCGACCTTGCAGCCGATGGTGCCGTACTCCTTCCCGATGGTCCACACCGCCGGAGAGAGCTTCCGAAGCAGCTTCTCAACGGCGCCAGGACGTGCCGAAGTCGCAAAGTCCAGATCGTGTCCAAGCCCGCCTAGCAACGCGTCGCGTACGCTTCCGCCGACCAGATACAGCTCGTGTCCGGCATTGCTGAAGAGCGCGCCCAACCGGTCCGCGACCGGCGCGATCCTCAGCAGCTCGGCCACCGCGGCGGCCTGCACGGAGCTCAGTTGGAAGGTAGACACGCTGAGCGATTGTATTCCGTTGGGTTTTTTGAGACGTGTTTGGAATCCGGTGACATCGGCTTAAGGCCGGACACGGAATTACCATGACAAGGTGAGGAGGTGGTGCGCGGTGCGTACGGCCCGCGCACTGCTAGCAGTAGCGGTTTCGGGGCTCTGCTTGGTGTTGCTCCCGTCACCAGCGGTGGCCGACGAGCCGGTCGCCTCTGTCGCCATCACCTTGACATCGATGGAGCCCGAGCTGCCCACTCGTGACGGCGAGATCACCGTCACCGGCCGGGTCACCAATATCACCAAGGAGCGGCTCTACCGGTTGGAGGCCCTCTTCTGGCGAAATCAGGCGCCCATCCTCGGCCGGGCCGGCTTGGAGCAGGCACTGGCATCGGAGTCGAACGACCCGCTGGGCGCCCGATACACCGGCGTCTTCCAGGATCTGTTTACGGCGGAGAATCCGTACCTCGAACCCAACGCCTCAGTCCACTTCCAGTTGCGAGTCAAGGTCTCTGACCTCGAGCTCTCCCCGACCGACGGCATCTATCTCATGGGCGTACACGTCCTGGCGCGCGGCAACAATGTAGCGATCGGCCGAGCCCGGGTGTTCGTGCCGGTGCTGGCCGGAAAACCACGCAACAACCTGACGATGACGTCGGTCGTAATTCTGAACACCCGCCCTTCCCTGGTCCGCAAGGGCGTGTTGTCTGATGATCACCTCGCCGCTGAGGTCGGCCAGAACGGCCGCCTAACGGCGCTGCTGAAGGCGGCGGAGACCCCTACCACGAGCTTCGCCGTGGACCCGTCGCTGATCGAGGAACTCCAGACGATGGCTAGCGGCTATCAGGTGTTGGACTCCGAGGGCACCACGTTGGCCGGCACCGGTCAAGCCGATGCCACCCGATGGCTCGAGAGCTTCGAGAGACTCCGTTCCTCCCACGACGGCTATCGGCTGCTGTACGGCTCACCTGACATCGCCGCTCTGGTCCACGACGGCCAGGAAAGCGTGCTCAACGATGCGGCGAATGCCAACAGGTTGGTGGAATCGACCAGATCGCTGCCACTTCTCGTGCTTCCGCCGGGAGGCACTGCCGACGCGGACACTGCCGAGGCGGCCGCCGCTCTACAGCCCGATGCCATTCTGCTTGCTGACACCTCGGCCAAGGGCCCAACGCCGCTACTCGCCGGACCGGATCACGTGCCGATCGTCACATTCGCAAAGACCGCTCAGCGCGGAGGGCCCGGACCTGATCCGCGCGACACTGCGATCCAGATTCGACAGCGGATGCTCGCTGAGACCTGGATCGAGGCAACGGCAGGTCGAGACAACCTGGCCCATGGACGGGTTCGGCTGATCAGCACGGTAGCGCAGGCTGCATCCGGTCCTCCAGAGCTCAAGGCTCCCTGGCTGAAGCAGCGCACCTTGAGCGAACTGCTCAGATCCACACCTGCCGCATGGCCCATGAAGTTCCGTTACAGCTCTGCGGCCCGTGACGCCCAGCTCACCGAGGGTCAACTCGCCAGCTTGAGGAAGTTCGACGCGAGCAACAACACGTACGCCGATCTGCTGGTCGATCCGACGAGCGCGCGAGCCGAGGGCAGTGCCGCGGTAGCCCGGGCTGCCAGCTCCAAGTGGCGCAGGCATGACAGGGCACTCCGAACATTTCTCGGTCCGCAGCAAGCGGCGCTCGACGAGATCTTGCTGGACAAGATCCAGATCCGCAGCAGCGCCCGGGTCCAGACCGTGGCACGGGAAGGCGTCGAGTTTCCGATCACGATCAGGAACACTCTGGAAGCCGATGCGGCACACCCCGAGGCCAGGGCCGTCAAGGTGAGGCTGGTATTCCACTCCGACAACAGCCAACGGCTCACTATCAAGACGATCAAGGCTCCCAACATCAGGGCACAGAACAGCTTTACCGACAACGCTGAGGTCACTGCAAAGGCCAACGGCGTGGTACCAGTAACCGCGCAGTTGATGACTGAGTCTGGTCGGCCGGTGGGGCGCCCATTCGACATCGAGGTGCAGGTGACTCAGAACGGCACCACCGGCTGGGCGATCGCCATCGCCGCCGGCATCGTCCTAGTGGGCAGCACATTTTTCCGTATTCGCCAGGTGGCGAGGGAACGGACCAAGACTGGCAGCGGGGGACCGACCGGGCCTTCGGCAGGCGACGGCACGGCGTCAGGCGATCTTCCCGCGCTGAGCTCCGCGCCGGCAGCGAGACTTGATGTCTGATACCTCGACACCGAAGATGAGCCCACCCGGGCCGAGCGCGGACGACGGCCCTTCGACGGAGGAACGCCGCCATACCAGGCGGCTGGTCTCGGCGAGCGCGCTGATGGCGGCAGGGACCGCGACTTCTCGGGTATTGGGATTCTTCCGGCTCATCTTGCTCGTCTACCTGTTCGGCAACGGTACGCGTCAAGCGGAGATGTTCACGATCGCCACTACCGTTCCGAACAGCATGTACATCCTGCTGGCCGGCGGCGTGCTGAACACCGTACTCGTGCCCCAGATCGTGCGCGCAATTCGAGGTGACGCGGACCGCGGTGAAGCGTATACCAACCGAATCATGACCGCCGGGCTGATCGGGCTCGGGTTGATCACCCTGGTGCTGACATTTGCTGCACCGGCGATTGTCTGGCTCTACTCGGCCGCCGGTTGGAAGTCTCCGCAGCTCGACGCTCAATACCAGTCAATGATCATGCTGACCTACTACTGCATGCCGCAGATTTTCTTCTATGGCGTACATGTGATGGCCGGGCAGGTGCTCAACGCACGTGATCGATTCGGGCCGATGATGTGGGCTCCGATCGCCAACAACGTCGTGTCGATCATGGTGCTGTTGCTGTACTTGATCGTCTTCGAACGGACCTCAACCGGCGCAGCGTTCACGAGCGGTCAGCAGCTGCTGCTTGGCATCGGCTCCACGATCGGCATCGCTGCGCAAGCCGCTGTACTTATTCCGTTCCTGCGGGCCAGCGGCTTCCGCTACCGGCCGCGCTTCGACTTCAAAAACACCGGACTGGGGAAGACGTTCCGGCTGGCTAAGTGGACTCTGGGGTTTGTTCTGGTGACACAGGCCGCTCTGGTTGTGGTCAGCAAGCTCGCCAGCGGCGCGACTGTCGGCGGCAAGGGCGCCGGCCTTACCGCTTACTCAAACGCGTACGCGGTATGGATCCTGCCGCACTCGTTGATCACGGTCTCACTGGCCACCGCCATGCTGCCGACCGCCTCCCGGCTCGCCGCCGCCGGCAACGTACGGGGTGTGGCCGCCGAAACCATGCGCGCTATCCGGCTCGCGGTGACTGCACTGCTGCCGGCCTCAGTCGCCTTCTTGGTCTTGGGACTGCCGCTGGCTCATCTGATCTTCGGTTTTGGCCAGGGCGCTAAGGACGCCTCCTACGTCGGCGGAGCGCTGATGGCGCTCGCCATTGGGCTGGTGCCCTTCACTGTCCAGTACATCTGCCTACGCGCCTTCTATGCGTTGGAGGACAACCGAACGACTTTTTTCCTGCAGTGCCTGATCGCCGGCACCAATGTCGTCCTCGGCGTAGCAGCAGTCGTCTTGCTCAACAATCCAGCGCTCGTCGCGACTGGCCTGGCCCTCTCATATTCGGCGGCGTACCTGATTGGCCTGCCGGTCTCTTTCGCAACGTTGCGGCGCAAACTTGTAGATCTTGACGCAGAAGAGATCGTCCGACATTGCGTACGGCTGCTGTTGGCCGTGACCCCGGCCGCCATCGCAGCCTGGCTGATCTCATGGGCGTTCACCACGCAGACTGACTCCAAGGTGGTGCTCGCATTGGGGCTCGCCCTCGCGGGCGTGGTCGCAGTAGGCCTTTTTCTGCTCATGGCCCGGCTGATGCGGATCCATGAAGTCAGGGAGATCATTGTCACGGTGCTGCGGCGGGACCGCAATTCTTCACCCGAGGAGCAACAGGTACGCGAGGAGACCGCGATCGAGGCCAGCGGTGATCGATATGCCGACTTCTCCTCCTCCGGCGATTCGCCCACAGTGATCCGGCCGCCGTCTCCTAGCATCGAAGAAGCTGGTGAGGAGAGCGCAAGATCCATGGTTCAGGCGGCCGCCGCTGAGGGTGTCGAGGAAGGCGGAGAGGGCTCACGAGCCGCCACGCTGCCTGCGGGGACCGTATTGGCGTCGCGCTATCGCCTCGAAGAGCTGATCGGGGAGTCCGAGCCAACCGTCACGTGGCGAGCCTTTGACCAAGTGCTGTCCCGATCTGTGCTGGTGCACTTGCTGGCTCCTGGGGACCCCGGCGAGGAGGAGCTCCTGACCGCTGCCCGCAAGGCATCGGTGGCTACCGACTCTCGGTTCCTTCGAGTGCTCGATGCCGTGCACAGCAGTGATCCAGCCGTGGGCTCCTACATCGTCTGTGAGTACGCGACCGGCCAGTCCCTTGAGATGATCTTGAGCCACGGTCCACTGTCGGGCCTGGAGGCGGCGTGGATCACTCGCGAGGTGGCCGACGCGCTCGCCGGCGTCCACAGCATGGGTCTCTACCACCGCCGGATCAGCCCGGAGACGGTGATCATCACTCCGACCGGCAATATCAAGATCGTTGGCCTGTTGATCGAAGCTGCGCTGCGACCGGTCGCGAATGGTGTGGTGCATGGTGCCGACACTCCTGAGCTGATTGATGTCACAGACCTCGGTCGACTGCTGTATGCCTCGCTGGTGTGCCGCTGGCCGGGTGGTCCGGCGTTCGGTCTGCCCGATGCCCCGATGGTGGGGCGGCGCTGGATGACGCCGCGGCAGGTCCGCGCGGGCGTATCGCCGGCACTCGACAATGTGTGCGATCAGATTCTCGGTGATCCGCCTCGCCACCACGCGCCTGCTATCACCACCGCGGCAGGCATCGTGACTGCATTGACCAAGGTCCTTGGCAGCGCAGATGCCGCCTCTGATCTTGAGCGAAGGCTGCGTCAGCCGATTCCTAGCGTGACCGGACGTTCACCAGCGCCCGATCGTGCCGCGACTGCTCAACCGGTCTCCTCGCTGTTGGACCAGACGACCATCCGCCAAGAAGCCATCCGCACCAGGACGATTCCGGCGGCCAGCGCCCCACCTGTTGGACCCACATCACCCAACCGCACCCAGCGAACCAAGGCCCCGGCTCAACCGCCCGCCACCCAGCAGCGGCGTAGGCGCTGGATTGGCTTGCTGCTGGTGCTCGCGGTGCTGCTGATCGCGGCCGGAGTCATCTCAGCGATCATCTTGGATCGGCGCCTTTCCGCGTTAGGAGAACCGAACGCCTCGAGCGAACAAACAGCCGACCGCGCACCGGCGAAGCCAAAGAAACTGACGATCGCGAGCGCGCGCGACTTTGATCCGCAGGGCGAGGACAAGACCGAGAATCCAGATGAGGTACGTCTCGCCTACGATGGCGATCCCGCTACGCGCTGGCGTACGGTTCAGTACTTCGGCAGCCCGCAACTGGGAAATCTGAAGCGCGGCGTAGGCCTGGTGCTGGACCTCGATGCTCCGCAGCCGGTGCGCTCAGTGCAGCTGAAGCTGAGCGGCGCTGGCACGGCTGTGGAATTCCGGGTACCGGAGACTGATCCCGCTCAGACTCCGAAGGCACCGATGAGCTCGGACAAGCGGTGGCGTACGGTAGCCACCGAATCGAAGGCCGGCCAATCGGCGACATTGACAGCGGAGCAAGATGTGACCACCCGATATGTCCTGGTGTATCTGACCTCACTCCCGAAGGAGGGAAACGGCTACCGCGGGGGCATTTATGAGGTCGAGGTCATGCAGTGATCATTGGTACGGCTGGTAGGTAATACAAGCAGCGCACAATAAAGAGCCCCGACCAAATTGCGGTCGAGGCTCCCTATCACAGCCGGCAAAGCCAGCTCAACACGCTATGTCTGCTTGTCGCGCCATCTCTGGAACTTCGCCACGTCATCTACGACCACGCCGTACGGGTCAAGTGCGGCCATCTTTTTGTAGTCGGACGTGGTCTTGCCGGTGAACAGAAACACCTTGAGCCCGGCCTTCTTGTAGGCGCGCATGCGGCTGGCGGGAAGTTCGAGTCGGGCATGAAGGTACTTACCGACACTCTTCGCGGTGGAGACCGATGGCCACCCGGCGGCGCCTGTCGTGGTCAATGCATAGTTGATCTTGTGCTTGGGGTCGGCCTTGTCCAGCTTCTTGACCTTGTTCAACGCAGCCAGCCTGCTTAACGGCGCTTCCAGCTGGACGTTGGAGTTCTTGATTGTGTTCCACAACTGCTTGGCCTGCGCGTTCGTGATCTTAGAGTTCTTCAACCCGATGCCCAGCGGCTTCCCTTTCGAGTTTGCATACGCGACCAGGTCCTTGAGTCGGATCAGCCGATGCCGCCTCTTGTCATCGACGCCAACGTTGACGAAGCACTTGTCACGAATTGAACTCCAGAGCCAAGAAGAGACCTTGCCCTTGCAGTTAGTGATCCGGTCGAGCGTGGAGTCATGGATGATGATGATGGAGCCGAGCTTGTCTTTGTCTTTAGGGCTGTCTTTTGTCCAATGGATATCGCCGTCGAGGATATCGGCGTGGTTCTTCACCGACTCTTTGTAGGAGGCCAGTGTGCCTTCGCCATATGTGTGTGTCGCTCCGCCGCGGTGAGCGATGACAACCTGGTCCAGAACGTTAGCTTGCGCGGTAGGCGCCACCAGAGTCAGAGCTGCCCCAGCGGCGATCAATACCTTTAGAGCGCGAACGGCATTCCCCATGACTCTCCTGTGTCGTGAAATAGGCAGACGGCGCAAGAAATGTATCGTGGCGCGGCGAGGCATTGAGAGCGTTAGGGCCGAACATTCTCGGGCTGTGATCAGCCCTTAATAATTCGAGTCAGGAATTGATCGAATGTAATCAAAGCGTTGCCAAGCACCGAGGCCACCGCTCCTGCGCTCGGACAGGCTCTGGCGTACGGTGGCCGCCGAGTCGAAAGCCGGCGGATCGGCGAGGTGCGGCAGTGATCGAGGGCGAGCCGAAGGATCCTTGCGTAGCGGACGCGGCGCTACTGCGGGCCCACTAGTACGAGAGACCGAGCCGCTGCCGGAAAACCTTGATCGATGGAGCAGGCTGGGCAGCACCATGACCAAGGACCCGGTAGAGATCAAGGAGCAGCGCAACCTCGTCACTGCGGCGCTGGGCACCTTGAATGCTGATCAGCGGGCGGCCCTGGTGCTAGTGGATATGGAGGGCTACTCGGTAGAGGAGGCGGCCAAGATCCTCGGCTGCGCACCAGGCACAGTGAAGAGCCGTTGCGCCCGGGGCCAGGCGCGGTTGCTGCCGTTGCTTAGCCACCTCAAGCAGGCGGAGGCTGGTTCCTAGATGCCGCACCCACTTGAGCTCTCCTATAACTGGCGGACTCCTGTGCTCTTTGCCAGCATTGCCGCCACGATCTGCGTAGGGGCGCTGGCGCGCGGCCAGGCGCCCGGCTGGCTCCCCGCCCTGATCGTCGTGGTTGCGCTTTGGGTGCTGATCGTTGCGTTGATCTACCTGCGGACCAGGGCTTACCTGATGGTGGACGGCTCGCGACTGACCGTTCGGCGCTTCCGAAACTTCCACACCATCGAAGCGGCCGACTTGGTGGCCGTCGCAGAGTTCGTTACTCCGAACGGGCCGTCCTACCGCCTTACCGTACGAGGTCAGGACGGAGAAACCACACGTGTCGTCGCGCCGGTTGCACTGCTCCGGGGCGGCCATTCGGCCCTCTTCACATGGATACTGGGTCAAGCGCCTCAGGCCCAGCTCGACAAGGGCTCGCGCAAAACCGCGGAGCGGCTGAAGACCCGAGGCCTGATCCGATGAAAGCCCAGCTCCCATGAACGCCCAGCATCTGTCGATCGATGAGTTGGCCGACGCGGCCGAGGGCCTGCTTGATCTGGACCGCGCGGCGGCTTGAGTCCACACCGTTTCTCGCAGGCGTGGGGGGTGTGCCCGGCATGTCACCGACGAACGCATTACCGGCCTCGTCTCCAGCACGGTGGATGGGATGCCAGCACTGCTCGTGTACACCGAGTCTGGGGACTCGATGCATGTCACCGTGGTGACTCCTTCGGAATAGCAAGGGGGCTGTTGCCGTTTGGCGGATAGGGTTACAGCCCACAG